>JAEZKI010000532.1 GCA_023415525.1 Bacillota bacterium
CAAAAGAAAATCTTGTAAATTGTTTTTCTTCTGGCAATGGTATATCATTTTCTTTCATGTAATCAATTAGCTTGTCAAGCTCTTCAAGGCTCTTCTGCCCATAATCAACAATTATGGTATATGCATGACTAGTTCCAATATTGTATATTGCTGTCATTATGAAATCTATTTTAGCATCAATATTTTTATACAATTTATTGAGATATTTAAAGTTTTCTTCATCTAAATATTCATAGTCATGCTCTTCATAAGTTTTGAACTCCAGAAGATTTTCTGGAAGTATTTCAGCTACAACACCACTCCAATCATCAAGATACCGATTACTAGTGAAATCCCATAGATATTCTAATACGGCTTTCCATTCATCAATGTTATAATTTAATGCAGTTAATGCATTTTCAAAGCAACAGATTCCATATGCTACTCTTCCATTTAATGAAATTTTCTTAAATTCATCAATAATCATCTTTTTTCTCCCTATTTGTGGCCACTAAGTATATCCTTAACCTTTCCTAAGAATGTATATGTACAATTTTCACAGGCAAGTTTAGGTTTTCCAAAGGTACTTGATGGTATTCTCATTTTGTCAGTTGTTGTATCAATTGTATAGATATATAAATCATTTAAATTAGCCTTATTATTTAACGCTTGATTTACTGCGTCTACTTCTGCACAATTACCTGATTGATAACTATTAAGCGATTCTTTTGGTAATATATTCGATAATGTATCATTAAGCCCATCACTACTAAGTTTTATCCCTTTATTTATTCCATAAAAATATTCGCCTGTCCTAGCATCATAAACAACTGAACCTGTATTCGTAGATGGTATAAAAATTCTGAAATATATATACAATGTATGATACTGGTTCAGAGTTCATTATAAATACACCGTGATTTTATAAAAAATCACGGTGTATTTAGCTCAGTTTTATTTTAAAACTCACGCTTAGTGATGATATTAGATTTTACGTAAAATATCTCTAGTTTCCATTAATATTTTACCCAACATATTTATTCCTGTTCCATCTTCACCGCAACCCCAATAGAAATCACTAGTAGTTTTCTCTATTATCTCCTCATTCACAGTTGAAAGAAGTGTTTTTTTAGCTTCAATATTGTTTTTGAATTTTTCAAAAACAGCTCTACGCATTATATCATCTTTTACTTCTTCCCAATCACGGCGAAGTGGTATACTTCTATCACGTCCCATATTTGCAGCTTCCATTGGTGACGTTGAAAGTCTGATTTGTTCTTCAAATTCCGTGCCAACAAACTTTTGAGCTTGAAAAAAATGTTCACTTGTCATCCAATACTTTCCTTCTATCTCGAAACCATGCTTTGAAAAATTGGAAAAACAGCCATACTTATCATTTGTTTTATAAAAATAAATTGCCATGTTAGTCTCCTAAAATAAAATGCTTCCCTATATTTTTAATCAAAAGGTGAATCCCTCAGTATCTTTTTTAAGTAATCTTCTAGCTTTCCTGCTTCAATAAAAACAGCATTTGTATAATGTGCATGCTCCGCTTCCGCAGAAACAGTTGTATAAATAAAAAACAACAATCCTGCTAAATTTCTGCTTATTACTTCTTCACCTTTTATAAGCGTCTTCACTTCATCAAGCAATAAATATAATTTATCAAATGCTTCTTTATTTACCGTTTTTGAAGTTCTAATTGGTACTAGTAAATCAATAATAAGTTCATTAATGCTTTCTTCAATTTCTTTTATTCTATCACATTTCATTTTACAAACCCCTTTATAGCTTCTATTGGTATGTTTTGATATACAGAAACTTCTTGTTGCCAAATTGAATAATGATATGGCAATTCCTTCGCTCCATTTACTCTTGGATATATTTCGTAACTTTTCATAGTTTGGGATGTAACCTTATTCAAACAATCTCAATAATCCTTAAATTGCTCCCTGATTGATTGAACCCTCTGGCCACATCAATATCTGAAATTGTTGAAATAAATGGATCATTAGCCCATGAAGATCTACTAGAACCATCTACAAGATGTTCATTAAATACCGGATGATTGGGCGCTCCGTTCTTTGGTCTGGACACCATGGTTACCGCCAGGAAATAAAACAGGCCATGTAACTGACGGAACCTGATACCTGTAAATCCTATGGTTCACCATGAACCATGGGGTAGGTGATCTGGCTAAGTCTCTGGTGAAACAGAATCAATATACCACTTTCAGTATGCCCTGTGTCGCAAGATATTGCCCTTGTGTGACCTTTAAAACCGATGGTATAACATGTATGCCATTCAGACGATAAAAAGCCTTGTTGGGCAAATATGAAAATAAAAGTATTTTTCCCTTTTCCTGATAAATGTTTGAATTGCTGTTTCCACCTTTTCTTCTTTCTGCTACTTTAAGAAAAAGTCGCATCTATGGCTGTTTTTTTATATGGCTCCAAGTCGCATACATTGCAGCTAATTAAAAATCTGGTTAATGAATATTTGCGCTCATTTCCTGCACTAAAACAGGGGTGAACCATGGGGTCGAAAATGATGCAGGTTAAAGTAGGTGCACCTTACGGCCTTTCTCTTTTAATAGATGGCTGTCAATAAATTAATAGTCCCCTGTTAGGTGGTCGTGGTCCCGATGAAACCAGCTAAATTCAAGGCTTTCTAAGGTGTCTGTATAAGTGCACTGTTCCAATTTTTATTATAATCCTCTTTATTATGAATTGATAAATATGCAGTAATATTTCGCCTTTCTTCTAGGCAAATTTTTCCCAATCTGTAGATATTAGGGTCTTTATTGCCTTAGTGCGTTCCTTTTGTAGAAGAACATCAAAATCGTACTTTGCATTTTGTTGCTCACCACAATACTGTAACCATTTACAATTCACCAATTCCTCCACCATTGTGTTTCTTATTTTCAAAATATCACTCCCTTGCATTATTTACTTTGATTAATTCTACCAAGTATTCTTGGCACTAAATCTGTGTTACTAAGCCCAAATCCCCGCTGTTGTTTAAAAGCCTTTAGTACTGAAAAAGCTGAATCCGCTTTCGATAAGCATTTCTCAACGGATTATATAATGCTCTGTATAAAAACTAGAGGAGCACATCATCAAAAAAACATTGTACTCCTCTAAAAAACTTCTAATAGCTTTCAATATCCAGTACTCAGTATGAATGAATCTTTTTTTATTTCTTTTTCCTTCTGACCAATACTTTTATTGATTTTCTTTTAACTCTTGAATATAATCTTCATACTCATAAAATGCCTCATCATTATTCTCTAATAGGCAAATCACGCAATAAGATAATATAGCTGTCCACTTTCTTATTAAATCCACCTGTTCTTCAGATAAAATTCCATTTAGCATACAATCTTTTTCAGT
>JAEZKI010000027.1 GCA_023415525.1 Bacillota bacterium
ATAGTAGGAACAGTACAGGGGGGGATCCAGGCCATCTCTCGGTCTTATTTTGGTAAACTGATTCCACCAGAAAAGTCTGGAGAGTACTTTGGCTTTTTTGATGTATTTGGTAAGTTTGCAGCAGTTATAGGCCCAGCTCTTTATGCAACAGTGAAAGGAATAACAGGCAGAAGCTCCTTTGCTATTTTAGCCATTACCATTCTTTTTGGAGGGGCACTTATTATTTTGATTGTAGGGAGAAAACATTTAAAGAAGATATAAAGTAAGGGTTCATATTAGTGGCCTAAGGAATAGAGGAGTTCGTAGTCCAAAGTGAAAGTACGAGCTCCTTGTTTTTTGGTAGATTTCAGCAAATTAGGATAGACTAAGAAGTTTAATCATTTGAATAAAAAAATATAAAAGTATAATTTTTGAAAAGATGCATTAAAAAAAATAAAAAATACATAATAGAAGTATTGACAAAAAGTGAAAATGCATAAATAATTTAGTAGTACTCATTAAAACTACTAATTTAAAAATATTAGGAAGTGACGAGTAAATCGAGAAGATACATAGGAGGTCATCAATCGTGAACCATAAAATAAGAGTAGGTATTGTAGGCTATGGCAATGTAGGCCGTGGTGTAGAAGTAGCTTTAAGACAAAATCCAGATATGGAGCTTGTAGCTGTTTTTACAAGAAGAGCACCAGAAACAGTAAATATTCAAACAGCAACAGCTAAAGTTGTAGCCATGGAGGATTTAGAAGCTTATAAAGAAGCTATTGATATTATGATTTTATGTGGAGGTTCTGCCACAGATTTACCTGTACAAGGGCCAGAGTTAGCCAAACACTTTAATACCATTGATAGTTTTGATACCCATGCACGTATTCCAGAGTATTTTGGAGATGTGCAAGCAGCAGCACAAGGAGCTGGAAAGACAAGTATTATTTCTGTAGGTTGGGATCCAGGATTATTTTCTATGATGCGTATGATGTCAGGGGCCTTTTTGCCTAAAGGGAAGGATTATACTTTCTGGGGTAAAGGTGTGAGCCAAGGCCATTCAGATGCTATCCGTCGTGTAAAAGGCGTGAAAAATGGTATTCAATATACTATTCCTGTAGAACAGGCTATTGAAGATGTAAGACAAGGCAAGACGCCAGAGCTTACTACGAGACAGAAGCACTTAAGGGAATGTTTTGTGGTAGCTGAGGAAGGTGCAGATAAAACTGAAATCGAAAATACCATTAAAAATATGCCTAATTACTTCTCTGATTATGATACAGTTGTTCACTTTATCACAGAAGAAGAATTAAAGGCAAATCATAACAAAATGCCACATGGTGGTTTTGTCTTTAGAAGTGGTGTAACAGGAGCTGAAGAAGAGCATCAACAAATTATTGAGTTTTCTCTTAAGCTAGACAGTAATCCAGAATTTACAGCCCATGTTTTAGTTGCTTATGCCCGTGCAGCAGTAAGAATGAATAAAGAAGGTCAAGTAGGAGCTAAAACGGTATTTGATGTACCTCTTGCTTACCTTTCACCCATGAGCTCTGCTGAGTTGATTAAAAACTTATTATAAGCTTGAAAGAATAGGAAAACCTTTAAAATGTATTTCATTTTAGAGGTTTTTTTATGTCCTTAAAGTAAAAAGAGCTGACAAACATTACCGTGATTTACAGGTTGAAGTGTGCCTCTCTTCTTTTGTATAATAAAGTTTAGTTATAAGAGGCAGAAATACTAAAAAAAAGAGGGAATAAGATGAAGCACCTATTAAGGGAGAAGGCCAGTACATTACCTTGTTTACCAGGGGTATACTTAATGAAAGATAGCCAAGGATCCATTATCTATGTGGGAAAGTCAAAGGAGCTAAGAAAGCGAGTGAGCTCTTATTTTGGCTCAGATAAAGGGCATTCTCCTAAGGTGAAACGTTTAGTACGCCATATAAAAAGCTTTGATTATGAGGTGGTTGATACAGAATTTGAAGCGCTTTTAAGAGAGTGTGAGCTTATTAAGACATGGAAGCCTATTTATAATCGCTTACTTAAAGAAGATAAAAAGTATTGTTATCTTGTTGTTTGTCCAGAAAATCCGTTGCCGAGAGCTGAAATAGCCTATGAAAAGGGGAAAGAGGGGCTCTATTTTGGTCCTTATGATCGGAAACAGGGACTCCTAGAAGCTATCCAAGCCTTGAATGCCTATTATCAATGGCCAACCTGTAAAAAGGTTCTTCCCAAGGAGGGGTGTTTGCCCTTTTTAAGTGGTAAATGTATAGGATGTTGTGACCCACAAATAAGAGAAAAACAAGTTCCTTTACGACTGGAAAGAATGGTTGATTTTTTAAAGGGTGGAAATGAAGAACCTCTCTTTTTTTATGAGAAAAAAATGCAAGAGGCTGCTTTAAACTTAGCTTTTGAAAAAGCAAACTTTTACAAGAATAACCTAAGTAGTCTCAAGGCGCTAAGGTTTAAGAAAGAGGCAGTGACTTATAGTTTAAGTCATCAAAAAGGTTTACTTTTTATGCCTAAGCCTACAGGGGGAATAAAGGTCTATGGGTTACAGGGAACGACTATTCTTTTTAGTAATGAAGTAGAGAAAGAGGAGGTGACCTCTTCTTTAAAGGATAAATTGCTTCAAGAGGCCACAGAGCCTAGGTTGTCTTTAAGAAAAGAAGAGGTGGATGCAGCCTATATTGTTTATAGCTATATACAGGGGAAAGGTGACAGTACCTATATTCCTATAGAAGAATGAGCGTCATAAGTTTATAAAGCAAGGCCATGAAGGGTTACTATAGGTGGGCTTTTAGGAGAAAGCAAATCGAGTACCCTTTTTTATTTTCAGTAAAAATAGAAGTAGATAAATAAAAAAGAAAAGAAATTCTTATACTAGCTATAAGCATTAAAGTGAGAAAAGGAGGAAGAAAATGTTTGATGTACCATGGATAGAATGGGTTGGCTATGCTGCTTCATTTTTTATAGCTGTTTCGCTTTTGATGACGGAGGTCATTAAACTTAGAATTATTAATTCAGTGGGTTGTGTGCTTTTTGTAGTTTATGGCTTTTTAGTAAAGGCCTATCCAGTAGCTGTTGCCAATGTCATTATTCTCTTGATTAATTTTTATCAGCTCTACCGTTTATACGCAGTTCAAGGAAAGGAAAATGCTAGAAAAGGTACAAATAAAGCCTCTTCAAATAAAAAATGATTCAAAGAATGTGCCATCCTAAGTGGATAGCGCATTCTTTTTTATTAAATGTAAAGTGACATGTTGAGGATGTTAGGGGTTGTTTTAATAAGTTTATGCTGTCGATTTTGTTCAAATTAAGCTAAAATTAAAAAATATTTTTTAAATTATAAAAAAATAAAGTATTTACAGGAATAAACCAAAAAGCCTTGAAAATAGGACTAAAGGAAATAACTTTAAAATAACCTATGGGGAAAGATTGAAAATATAGAATAAAAAAGTTTACTATTTGTAAACAAATAGATTAGATGAAATAAGAAAAGTGTTGCTATTTATTTAGGGTTATTGTACAATATTGAACGAAATCTAAGAAATAGGAGAAAGCTTATGGGCCAGTAGGTATAAGAAGAGAATAGGTTTTAATAATACCTATTAATACTAAACAAATACTTTACTATTACCTATACTTCTTGGAAAGAAATAAACTAATTTGTAAAGGAAATAACCCCATGTATAAATACGCGCAAGAGAGAATGCCTATTTATGAAGCCCTACAAAACTACAAAGCCAGTCGATCAGTTCCCTTTGATGTACCTGGTCACAAAAGAGGTCAGGGTAACAAAGAGCTTACCCAGTTTCTAGGGGAGAATTGTATGGGTGTGGATGTCAATTCTATGAAGCCTTTAGACAATTTGTGTCATCCTGTATCGGTCATTAAGGAAGCAGAGGAATTGGCTGCTGATGCCTTTGGAAGCAAGCATGCTTTTTTTATGGTCAATGGGACGACTTCAGCTGTGCAAGCTATGGTGATGAGTGCCTGTAAAAAAGATGAAAAAATTATTATGCCTCGTAATGTACATCGGAGTGCCATTAATGCACTGGTCGTAAGTGGTGCCATACCTGTTTATGTGAATCCCGGTGTTAATCAAAAACTAGGTATTCCACTTGGCATGTCCTATGAAAGTGTGGAGCAGGCCATAATAGAGAATCCTGATGCAAAGGCTGTACTTGTCAATAATCCCACTTA
This sequence comes from Bacillota bacterium, assembly GCA_023415525.1. Lineage (GTDB taxonomy): Bacteria > Bacillota > Clostridia > Lachnospirales > Cellulosilyticaceae > Sporanaerobium. The sequence continues at coordinate 4,188 of JAEZKI010000027.1, forward strand.
CTATGGAATTTGTTCTCCTTTAAAAAAGATTACGGAGTTAGCTCATGCCCATGGTATGTTGGTGCTTGTGGACGAAGCTCATGGGACTCATTTTTATTTTCATAAGGAGCTGCCAGCTTCTGCTATGAGTGTAGGTGCAGACATGGCAGCTGTGAGTATGCATAAGACAGGAGGCTCTCTAACACAAAGCTCCTTTTTGCTTATTAATAATGAGGTAAGAGAAGGTTATGTCAGACAAATTATTAACCTGACGCAGACTACCAGTGGTTCCTATTTACTCATGTCTTCTTTAGATATTTCGAGGAAAAATTTAGCTCTTCATGGAAAAGATATTTTTGATAGAGTCATTGAGTTAGCAGAATATGCCCGAACGGAAATTAATAAACTAGGAGGCTATTATGCCTTTAGTAAAGAACTTATTAATGGGGACACTATTTATGACTTTGATGTAACCAAGCTTTCTTTACATACTCGGGCCATTGGTCTTGCAGGAATTGAGGTTTATGACATTTTAAGAGATGACTATAATATTCAAATCGAATTTGGAGATATTGGAAATATACTGGCCATTGTGTCAGTAGGTGATAAGGATTTTGCCATTGAACGTCTGATTTCTTCTCTTTCGGAAATTAAAAGGCTTTATAGTAAAGATCAAACAGGTATGTTAGACCACGAATACATTAATCCACTCGTAGCCATGACACCGCAAGAAGCTTTTTATAGCTCCAAAGAATCCATTCCTTTAAAGGGAAGTAAGGGTAGGATTTGTAGTGAATTTGTAATGTGCTATCCACCAGGTATCCCTATACTGGCACCAGGAGAGTATATTACCCAAGAAATTTTAGCTTACATCGACTATGCCAAAGGAAAAGGATGCTTTTTAACAGGAACAGAAGATCGAAAAGTAGAAGCTATTAATGTGGTATTAGAATATGGAGTCAACAAGGAAGAAGAATAGAAAGTAGGGAGGAGGTCATAAATGGAACTTTGGTATACGCAAGAACATAGTCCTAATGTACGTTTTTCTATCAAAGTAGATCGCCATGTGTATTCAGAGCAAAGCAAATTTCAACGTATTGATGTCATGGAATCCTATGAATTTGGGACCTTTTTAACACTAGATAGTCAAATGATGGTGGCTGAGAAGGATGAGTTTATTTATCATGATATGATGGTGCATGTCCCTCTAGCGACTCATCCCCATGTTGAGAAGGTTTTGGTAATTGGAGGAGGAGATGGAGGGGCTATTCGCGAGTTGACACGTTATAAGTGTATAAAGCATATTGACTTAGTGGAGATTGATGAGCGTGTAGTAGCTGTTTGTAAGCAGTTTTTACCACAAACAGCCTGTAAACTAGAGGATCCTCGTGTACAGATTCATTATGAAGATGGCTTACGTTTTGTAAGAGGGAAAGAGGCAGAGTATGATCTTATTTTAGTAGATTCTACGGACCCTTTTGGTCCTGGTGAAGGTCTCTTTACAAAAGAGTTTTATGGCAATTGCTATAAGGCCCTGAAAGAAGATGGTGTACTGATTAACCAACATGAAAGTCCCTACTATGAAAGAAATGTGAGTTCATTAAGAAAAACCTATGAGCGAATAACTCCTTTTTTCCCTATTGCAAAGCTTTATGGAGCCTGTATTCCCACTTATTCTTCAGGCTATTGGTTATTTGGCTTTGCCTCCAAGAAGTATGATCCTATTAAGGACTTAGAGGAGGAAAGATGGAATGCATTAGGGTTAGAAACCCTGTATTACAATACCAGTATACATAAAGGAAGTTTTGCACTTCCCAATTACATAAGGAAACTTATAACCTATTAAGAGAGGATGATAAAGATGGGAAAAGCATTAATTATAGGAGCAGGTGGTGTAGCTAGCGTTGTTGTACATAAATGTTGTCAAAATCATGAAGTATTTGAGGAGATTTGTATTGCCAGTCGCACAAAATCCAAGTGTGATGCCCTTAAAGCCAAGTTAGAAGGAGGAAAAACAATCATTCATACGGCTCAAGTAGATGCTGACAATACGCAGATGTTGATTGAGTTAATAGAAAGCTTTAAGCCAGATATTGTAATTAACGTGGCCCTTCCTTATCAAGATTTGACCATTATGGATGCCTGTTTAGCTACAGGAGTGGATTATGTAGATACGGCCAACTATGAGCCTCTTGATACAGCAAAATTTGAATACAAATGGCAATGGGCTTATCGCGAGAAGTTTGAGAAAGCAGGGATTACAGCTCTTCTAGGAAGTGGTTTTGATCCAGGTGTAACAGGGGTTTTTTCAGCTTATGCAGCTAAGCATTATTTTGATGAAATTCATTATATTGATATTTTAGATGCCAATGCAGGAGATCATGGCTATCCTTTTGCTACTAATTTTAATCCAGAGATTAACATTCGAGAGATTACAGCCAAAGGGAGTTATATTGAAGAGGGAGAATGGATAGAGACAGAGCCTTTAGAAATTAAAAGAGTTTATAATTTTCCAGAGATTGGAGACAAGGAGATGTATCTTCTTCACCATGAAGAATTGGAATCCCTTGCCTTAAATATTAAAGGCATTAAACGTATTCGTTTCTTTATGACTTTTTCTGAAAAATATATTACCCACTTAAAGGTTTTGGAGAATGTAGGAATGACCTCTATTGAACCTATTCTATATGAAGGCAAACAGATTGTACCTTTACAATTTTTAAAAGCAGTGCTACCCGACCCTGCATCTCTTGGACCACGTACCAAAGGGAAAACCAATATTGGCTGTATTATGCAAGGAATAAAGGATGGTCAACCTAAGACTTACTATGTTTATAATGTGTGTGACCATGAAGCTTGCTATAAAGAGGTGGGTTCACAGGCTATTTCTTATACAACAGGTGTGCCAGCTATGATTGGAGCCATGATGGTTATGACAGGCAAATGGAAGAAACCAGGTGTCTATAATATTGAAGAATTTGATCCCGATCCTTTTATGGAAGCTCTTAATAAATGGGGACTTCCTTGGCAAGAAGATTTTAATCCAACATTAGTTGATTAAGGAGTAGATATGGGAATACCTTTTGAAAAAGTGCCTACGCCCAGTTATGTAGTCGACGAAGGCTTACTTATTAAAAACCTAGAACTTTTAAATCGTGTGGAAAGAGAGGCAGGATGTCACATTCTTTTGGCACAAAAAGCTTTTTCTATGTATAGTACCTTTCCTCTTATTGGGAAGTATTTGTCAGGGGTTACTTCCAGCTCTTTATTTGAAGCCCGTTTAGGTTATGAAGAAATGGGTAAAGAGGTTCATATTTATGCACCTGCTTATAAAGAGGAAGAGTTTGAAGAAATCCTAAAGTATTCGGATCATATTGTTTTTAATAGTCTCAAGGAGTGGCAGAAGTACAAAGAAAAGGTTAGGAAGAATAAAAAGTCTATAAGTTGTGGTCTTCGAATTAATCCAGAGTATTCAGAAATTAAAACAGATCTTTATAATCCTTGCTTTCCAGGCTCTCGCTTTGGCGAAAAGGCTAGAGAGCTCTCAAGAGAGGCTTTAGAAGGTATAGAAGGACTTCACTTTCACACCTTGTGTGAGCAAAATGCTGATGTACTCCTACATACTTTGCAAGTAGTAGAAGAAAAATTTGGGACTTACTTATATGCTATGAAATGGCTCAATATGGGTGGAGGACATCATATTACGAGGGAAGATTATGACGTAGAAGCCCTTATACAAGGGATCCGGCAAATAAAAGAAAAATATGATGTAGAGGTTTATTTGGAGCCAGGGGAAGCAGTGGCCTTAAATACAGGTTATTTAGTGGCTACTGTGTTAGCGACTTTCCAAAATGAAATAGAACTAGCTATCTTAGATACTTCAGCAGCTTGTCATATGCCAGATGTATTAGAGATGCCTTATCGACCCTTTATTCTAGGAAGTGAAAAAGAGGGGTACTATCCTTATACCTATCGTTTAGGAGGGGCCACTTGTTTGGCAGGGGATGTAATAGGTGACTATTCCTTTAGACAGCCTCTTCAACCTGGCGATCAACTGGTTTTTTGTGATATGGCTCACTATACAATGGTTAAAAATAATACGTTTAATGGAGTGAATTTGCCCTCTATTTATCTATACAGCGAAACAAAGGGTCTTCAGCTAATTAAGCAGTTTGGCTATGAGGATTTTAAGTCCCGTCTTTAAATATTTTGGAGAATACTACTTTGTTCATATAAGCTAAGTAGTATTCTCTTTTTTTATAAGGGGATGTGGGAGCATTAGACATTTTTTTCACAGGGCTCAAAAGAATAAGAGTATGTGAAAAGTAGAAAGCTATCTTTAATAAGGAACTCAATTATTTTAAGAAACTAAAAAAGGATTGCTTGAGTCCTTTAACCAGAGCAAAGGAAAAATGAGTAACAATGCGCAAGGAGAGGAGCGAGATGATATGGGTAGAAAAAAGAGATTAGTTAGTGGTATAGTGTGTATAAGCTTTTGTCTGTGTTTACTAACCACCCAGGCTACCGAGGGAATCCAGTTGGCTGCCCATCGTGGAGGAGGAATGACAGAAAAAGAAAATACACTAGTGGCTATAAAGCATGTTATGGAACAGCCTATTAGGTGCATAGAAATAGATGTACAACTCACTAAAGATAGACAAGTGGTGCTCTTTCATGATGAAACAGTAGGGCAAGGGGCAGAGGAAGCTAGGCCACTTTATACACTAACCTATGCACAAATATTGCAAAGAGATGGGGAGATTCCTACCCTAAGAAGTGCATTAAAGCTTACGAAAGGGAAGATGCCTCTTCTTATAGAACTGAAAGCTTATGGATTAAGAGAGGCACTTATTGAGAAAGTAATAGAGGATCTTAAGAGGTACAAGATGTTAGACCAAGTAGAAATTTGCTCTTTTGATCGCGATTTAATGATAAAGCTTAAACACAAAGAACCCACCTTAAAGGTGGGACTCATAACGTCCTATTCAGAAAAAGCCATGGCTGAAAAAGAACTAGACTTTGTGAGTTTACAGTATAAAGCCGCTACAGAGGAAATAGTAGATCTGTTACATCAGAGAGGAAAAAGGGTATATGTATGGACGGTTAATCAGAAAGAAGACATGAGACTATTTCACAATATGGGAGTAGACTTAATCATTACCGACAGACCCCTTGAACTAAAAACACCCTGAGAAAGGCAATAGTAAGTCTTTAATGGGTTTCATCATAAAAAGAATCACTAAGAAGTACGATATCAATCCGTCTGTTCTGGGAGCGACCTTCAATTGTCTCATTAGAGGCGATAGGATGATACTCACCATAAGAGGTAGCAGAGAGTAGAGTTGGGTCAAAATGGGCTTCTTCAACGAAGAGATGAACCACATTGATAGCTCGAGTAGCAGCTAGCTCCCAATTGGAGGGAAATTCTGTGCTATGAATAGGAACATTATCTGTATGCCCTTCAATGAGAACCTCACAGTTTAGCTGCGTAAGTAAATCGGCAATTTCTAGAATGTTTTGTTTATAACCAGGTTGGATGTTTGCTTTGCCACTTTCAAAAAACACATTTTCTTTTAAACTGATAATAAGGCCTCGTGGCTCTACACTCATTTTTACCTGCTTATTTAAGTCATGGGTATTTAAATAGTTTTGTAATTGTTCTTGTAGTTCCTTAGAAGGCGTAGTGAGAGTAGCCTCTGATGTAAGGGGATACTCCTCAGGAGAAGTTTTAATAGAAGAACTTGTATCTTTTTTAGGATTTCCTACACCAGTCCCATAATCAATGACAGTAAAAGAAGGTGATAGGGAGCTTGCAAGAGAGGCGGATAAGGCATTGTATTTTTGGCTATCTACTTGGCTCATCGTATACATGACCACAAAGAAAATCATGAGAAGGGTAATAAGATCAGAGTAGGTGAGGAGCCAACGTTCACTGTTTTCTTTTTTTACACGTTTTTTTCGCATCATTAATCACCTAGGTTAAGTTGTTTAATCGCTTTTTGACGCTCTGACTCAGATAAAAAGGAGCACATATTTTCTACCACCATTTTGGGATGCTTCCCTTGCTGTAAAGATAAAAGTCCTTCAATGATCATTTCATTATGTAAAGTTTCTTTGTCATTAATACTTCGCAGTCGGGAAGCAATAGGAAGCCAAACGAGGTTAGCAGTAGCTACACCATATAAGGTAGCAATAAAAGCCACTGCAATTTTGGGGCCAAGAGTAGAGGGATCTTCAAGATTACCTAAAACATGAACAAGTCCCATAACGGTACCAATGATTCCCATGGTAGGAGAATACCCACCAGCTGCTTCAAATATAGCGATACCCACTTCGTGACGAACGACTCTATTTTCGGCATCTGTTACCAAGGTCTTTTCAAGGAGCTGTGTTTCTACACCATCTACTACCATAGAAATTCCTTTGGCAACTAAGGGGTTAAGTGGTTCTCCCTTAGGAAGACCATTTTCCAGGGAAAGAATACCTTGACTACGGGCTAGGAGGGAAAGATTATGAAAGAGTAAGATTTCTTTTGAAGGATTTGTAGGCTTATATTTTAATAAAACACCTAGTATTTTGGGGAGGCGATTAAGTTCCTCCATGGGAAAAGAGAGGCCAACTGCACCAATGGTTCCACCAAAAACAATAAGTGCTGCGGTTCCAATAAAAAGAGCTAAAAACTTTCCACCCTCTAGAAGAAATCCAGCTATTAAGGCTCCAAAACTAAAAAACAAAAATAATAACACTGAGAAATCCATTTTACCACCTCGCTATACAATATATAAAAAATTCGAAAAATATATTTAATTAGTAGTGTAGACACTAACACTATAAAATACAAGAGAAGAAGAGCAAGGTAAGTATTCATTTATTTAATAGTAAGTATAATCGAAAATAACAGTATAAAAGAGGGTTGCAAAACATCAAAAGAAAGTTATACTTATTGAAGAAGCTTAAAAATAAAAGTATAAAGAAAATCACATATAAACGGATGCAAGAGGAAGAAAACATAGTAACTAGAAGGAGAATAAGATGAACTTTAGAGAGCAGATTCAAGCCTATATCCCTATAGATGAAAAGGAAAGAAGTGATCAAAGACTTATTTTAGGTTATATCCATCAATTTCCAAAGACAGTATTAAAGAGGGAAAATGAATGGGCTCATTTGACCAGTTCAGGCTTTATTATGAATCCAGCACTAGACAAAGTACTTATGGTACACCATAATATTTATAATACATGGACTTGGACAGGTGGACATGCAGATGGGGAAGAGGATTTATTGGCAGTTGCCCTTAGAGAAGCGCAAGAAGAAACAGGACTTCAAGAGGTGAGGCCACTCTTCCAGGCTATTGCCTCTCTGGATATTCTACCTGTATGGGGACATCAGAAAAAAGGGCATTATGTCAGTACGCATCTTCATTTATCTGTCGCCTATGTTCTAGTTGCAGAAGAAAATCAAACTTTGCAAGTAAATAAAGCAGAAAATAGTGGGGTAAGATGGTTAAGGCTTCAAGATTTACCCACCTATTGTAACGAACCTGAGATTTTACCAATCTATGATAAACTCATAAAAAGAGCAAGGGCTTATAAAAGAGAAGCTTAGAAATAGAGATAGAAATGGAGGAAACAAGAAAATGACACTCGGTTATTGTACAAGTTGTGGGGAAAAGTTAGTGAGAATTTCAAGTAAAGTATCAAGCTATAAAGCCGTATGCTTAAGCTGTGAACTCACCTATAAGGTGGTAGAAATAGAAGGAAATGAGATGATTAGTGTAAAAGATAGCTCTCCTTCACAAATGACGGAAGCTGCTATGAAAAAGTCATAGATTTTATATTGCTATCCTTTATGGGTTATGCTATAGTCATAAAAGATAATGAGATAATGTATTGAGAGGATTAGTAAAATGAGTTTATTTGAACAATTTACAGAGTTATTAGTACAGGTAGAAGCAGAGTTAGGACTTTTTTTAAAGGATTTCGAGACAGAAGACTTTTTTGTGTTAGAAGGCGAAATGGAAGAAATCATGTTTAGTGATGATGAGGTACTGGACAAGTTACGAGAATGTGGTGCTATTGAAAAAATAGAAAAAGATACACAAGCTTCAGTAGTCATTGTACGTTTAGTAGACGGTTGCGTTGGAACATTTGGTATATAAAAAATAAATGTTTTTTTATTAACAAAATGAAATAAGAGTGATTATGAAAAACCCCCCTAATATTCTTAGAATATTAGGGGGGTTTTGTGGTAAATTACTAAAAATAAAAAGAGATATAACGAATAATATAAAAGATATTGACTTTTAAAAAAGAGGGTTGCATAATAGTAACAGTCATTTGTTAATTAATTAACGTTAAAAAATCAACAAGGTTCTAATTTAACAGAATGCAGGGAAAAGCTATAAGGAGGATATTATGGGGCAAATAGTAGATAAGCATGTGTTAGAAGCGATACTGGACAAAAATGGTACCAGCAAAAGCAGTATTATTAGCATTTTACAAGATATTCAAGAAAAGTATAGGTACATACCTGAGGAAGTTTTTCCATATCTTGCAGAAAAATTAGATATGAGTACAGCTAAAATTTATGGTGTGGCTACTTTTTATGAAAACTTTTCATTAGAAGCAAAAGGAAAATATGTGATTAAAATATGTGATGGAACAGCCTGTCATGTAAGAAAGTCTATTCCTATATTAGAGGCTCTACGTAAGGAGTTGGGACTAAGTAAAGAAAAAATTACAACAGATGACCTCTTATTTACGGTAGAGACAGTTTCTTGTTTAGGTGCTTGTGGATTAGCACCAGCTCTGACTATTAATGATAAAATGCATGGCGCTATGACACCAGAAAAAGCTACTGCACTTTTAAATGAATTGAGGGGGGAAGCTAAAAATGCTGAAAACTAGGGACGATTTAGTTAACTTGAGAAAAGTGTATGAAGAAGTGGCTGAAAAACAAAAAATAAAAATACTTATTTGTTCTGGAACAGGTTGTATTGCAGGAGGGGCAAAAGATATTTATGCAGAGTTCTTAAGAATTATGAACGAGCAGGGTATTTCTTGTACTGTAAGCCTTGAAAAAGAGCCTCATGATGAATCTGTAGGACTTAAAGAAAGTGGTTGTCATGGTTTCTGTGAAATGGGACCATTGGTACGTATTGAAC
>JAEZKI010000142.1 GCA_023415525.1 Bacillota bacterium
CTGCTCGATAAACCGTCAGTTGGAAAGGTGAAGCCCCTCTTAAGGTTGTAGCTCCCGTCCTTCCTGGCGTTGCATCTTCTCCATATTCTTTCATATCATTTAAAATAAACTTATAGCCATAAATGCCACTCTCGTTTATTTTAATGGTTTTACTCCATACATCGACTTCTTCATTATCTACCTTCTTAGTCCCTGTCCATGCCATATCATAGATCGTTTGTTTACCACTGGCATAGTCAATGTTATATTCATCTCCACCTCCAGTTGTTAGCTTTGATTGAATAAGTACCAGTTGTGCCTTTTTAATATCTCCTTTGGCCCCGTGAATAGCTAGTGTAATTTCCTGTCCTGCTTCTAGAGCTTCAAAAGGTTTACGATAATCTAATTCCCATGTGTTGTGATAGAGCTTATCTTCTTTCAAGCTTCCATCATCTACAATAAGTTTATTTTGAACAGGGTCAAAATAAAAACTTACCTTTCCTTCTTTTGCAAAAGTTACCTTTTCCGTAACAGCTGTCTTTCCATTTTGTTGGACACCTACTTCATATGTACCTGCTTTAACTTCTAATGTCGTTGAATAAAAAGCTTCCAAAAGTTCATCTCTTAAAAGAGTTTCTCCTTTAGCTTGGCTTAACAGATCACCTGTTAAAGAAGGTAATTGTTGGTCAGATAGCAGTGTATAGCTAGTGGTATCTTTAAAGCGATGGGTATGGTCATTGTAGTAGAAAGTTACTTCCTGCTCCTTATCTAAAACAAGAGGGACATTGGCTCCATCAAATTTCCCACCTAAACCATAGTTTTCTGCCCAACTTCCATTAATGGCAATTTTGTAATTATAAGTGCCTGCTGGAAGCTTTCCTGTAAAGCTATAGAAACCGTTACCAATTTCCTTCATTTGTGTCGTCTCTGCAGCAGGATCCCACCCTGCACTATGGCCTAGTTCATCTTGTAGGTCACCTACTAAAACAATCTTTCTTTCCTTACTTTGACTCGCTTCAATAGCTGCTGTATGGTCAGGCGTTACAGTATTATCTACTCGGTTATAGACAAAAATGATATCTTGGTCTGCCTCTAAAAGAAGTCTTCCATTTCCATTATTCACACCAAAGTTCTCATCTTCCCAAGTATTGCCCAAAACCACCTTATACTCATGATTTCCTGCAGGTAATTGGGCCTTGTAATAATATAAATCGGTTCCGGGAACGTTACCAAAAATAGCGCTAGCTTCCCCTGGATTCCATGAAGTCTCTCCAAGATGCTCTTGAACATCTCCTACTAAACGTGGCATTTTATCTGCTGCAATAGGTTCAGCTTCTCCAGACTTTCCTCCACAAAGGATATGACTCTCATCATTGTACGCAAATACAACAGGACTCTCTTCTTTTAATGTAAGAACAAGATTATCCCCACCGGCTTTAGCATTCATTCCATAATTCTCATCCCAGCTGCCACCTAGTGCAACCTTGTACTCATAGGTTCCTGCAGGTAATTGACCTTTTAAAATATACCATCCCTCTTTGTAAGTCATTTGTGTTGCTACTTGGGTAGGGTCCCATTCTCCTGTAGCCCCTAATTCATCCTGTAAGCTTCCTACTAATACGACTTGTTTCTCTGCTGCATACACAGGCTGAAAACCAAGTAAAGTCGTAGCTGCTAACATGATGGCTAAAACTTTTCCTAAACTTTTTCTCATACTTCTTCTTACCCCCTTAATAAAATATTTCTAGTGTTATTACCCACTATTAATTGTATTATATTTAAACATTTAGAATTAAACAACATATTTTATAGTTATACTATATATTTAAATAATTATAGACTCATCATTTAGGCAAATCTTATAATTCCTTATTCCATTACTTTATCATTTTTCTCAACCACTTACTCCTCGTAAAAATCTTCATTCCCAAATTTAAATGAACCAATAGAGGCATAAAAAGAGTGGTTGAGAACATCTTCTTCTCTACCACTCTTTCTTACACCTATTCTTCAATAAGTGCCTGAACATATTTTTCTACATCACTCAGTATCTGGAAAGTATGCACATCTTCGTCATAAATGGTTATCTTAAAACATTTTTCAATTTCAATGACTAACTTGGCAATATCAATTCCTTGAATACCGTATTCAGCTGTCAATGGTATTGACGCCTCTATCTCTTCTTCTGGTACACTAATAATCCCACTTAATAGAGAAATGATGCTATTTAATATCATAGCTCCCTCCTTGAAGTAATGGACTTTTTTTGCCTACATGGAATAAATTTAGACGATGCAGTGCGCGTGTACTGGCAATATACAAGAGTTTCTTATCATCCTGTGAATAATAATGTGTTTCATCTACGTCGTACACCAGAACGGAATCAAATTCCAAACCCTTTGACATGGCTATAGGAATTACAAATACCCCCATAGTATTCAAACTACTTTCAGCTCCCACTAAATTCATATTCATTTTATCTTTTAGGCGAAGATATAGCCTCTCTGATTCAAAAAAATTCTTGCAAATAATCCCTATCGATTGATAACCCATACTTTGGCTATATATAGCTTCCTCCATTATTTTCTTATCTAACGCCCCTTGATTGATTGCTCCAATAATCTGAGGCTCATCTCCATTGCGATTAAAACTCTCACAGGTGGTATCCCTTTCTAAAAATTGCCTACTAAAAGATAAAATTTCTTTTGTACAACGAAAACTCTTGTTCATAGACATTAAACACGCAGCTTTTGGCTGTATAATCTTGGTGATACGTTCATAAAGATCCATAGTCTCTTGTTTTTCGATAGTTTGATTAATATCCCCCAAAACCGTATAACGCGCATGAGGAAATAAATACTTTAACACTTCAAAGTGAATACTATCATAATCTTGTGCTTCATCAATTATGACTTGTCGGACCTCTTTATAATTACTATTTTCTCCTAACATTATTTGAAGATAAGCTATGGCTAATGCATCTTCATTTTGCAACATAAAATCAGATAACATCCTTTGTGAGTAATGCAAAATCTCTGTAATATTTTCTGGCAAATTGAGGTTTTCTCCAAGTGAAAGTAATAGGCCTTCTGTAAAGAACAGTTTTTTGTAAAGGACTATACTGTTTAATTTGGTAAAGTCATCAATCTGTAAGGCGAGCTGTGTACTCTCTTCGATAGATAAAGCTCGTGCATACGCCTCCCAATCAAAAGGATGCTCTTTGTCTTCACGTGCTATCTCTATCAACTTTGGCATACGTTCCTGACGTAGTTCATGTATTCTCTCAAAAATCTGTTTTCTTAAATAAGTCAATTTAAACGTCAACTTCATTGAATCATCCATCTGTAATAGTCTCTTCTTTAAATCCCTACTACTAAAGATGACCTGATCATCATAATTCACATCTGTGAAATGGATGTGATAAGTTGGAATGGTCCGTACATATCTATTTAATATCTCTATAAAAACATCAGATGCTTTGAATGCTATGACTTCCTTCTCCAAGTTTTTTCTTACTTCATCAGGGTTAGAAATCAGCCTTTCCATTTGTCTATAACGACTTTCAAAAAGGGTCCCCTTAGGCAATAAATTCTCAATGAGCCCATCAAATAAAATAGATTTTACTTCTTCTTCACCTAATTCTGGCAATACATTTGAAATATACTGTTCAAACAAAGTATTAGGTGACAAAATGATAATATCAGAGGATTTAAGTCTATTGGAAAGCCCTTGATATTTTAGGTAGGCCACTCGGTGCAATGCAATAGATGTTTTACCGCTACCAGCAATACCTTGAATCATTAATAGGTCATGATTGATATCACGAATGGCACTATCCTGGTCCTTTTGAATGGTTTCCACAATCGTTTTCATTTTATTAGAAGTATTACCCGATAGCATTTTACGTAAGAATTCATCTGAAATCTCAACATCTGCCTCAAAGAAGTATTCTAAAATTCCTTTTTTGATTTCATATTGCCGTTTAAGACTCATATGACCTGTTATACGACCACAAGGTGCATCGTAAAAGGCCTTTCCTGTTTCGAATTTATAAAATAGGCTAGCTACAGGTGAACGCCAATCATATATATAACACTTAGAATCAGTGTCCTCCATCAAAGTCCCTCTACCAATATAAATGGCATCATAGGAGTGTTCTCCCTCTTCACAAAAATCTATTCGAGCAAAATAGGCTTTCTCCAATAATAATTCCAATAGGCGTATTTTTTCTGCTGTGGATTCTACTGCAGTGATAGTACTCCATTGTGGCTGATAGAATAAACTTAAATCAGAAGCATTGTCAAAATCTTCTACAGAGTGAGAGGCCGTCTCCCACATTTCACGATTCATATTTCGTAATGCTTGCACACTTTTGGAATTATCATTTTTTGCCTCTTTTAGCTGGTGATGAATGACTTCAAGAACTTTATTATAATAGGCAAGTTCTTTACTTAATTCTTGTTCATAGCTTTCCAAATAAAAAGCCTCCTTTATTTGCTAAAATGCCATTTGCTATTTTGCTAATAAGCACACCCTAAACATATTAAGAGATTCATGAGCAATATAAGTTTTTAATGTCTCTTCATCTTCAATTAACCCTCGTCCTTTAATATAGTTAGAAATTTCTCCTATAATATAACAATGTGTATTATGCAAAACACGACTCATTTGCTTTAAATCAGCAAAATCACCTGTAAGCTCTTGCCATATCTCAAGAAGATACTTATTTAATAGTTTATTGGCACTTTCGACGGCTTGAACATCGCGTTCTGTTCTCTGGCCTTCAATATATTCATGCCATGCAAGTCGAAACCAACCTTTGTTATCAACATACATCTCAACAATAGCTTGAAAGAAGTAAGTAAGTCGCATTTCTGCTGTAGTTGCAGTTTGCAGCCTTTTGGAAAGTATTTCTATAAAAACATTTTGTAAAGTAGCATGTGTTTCCCATAGTAAATCATTGTACGAAGGAAAATAATTGTACAAATTGGTATGAGCACATCCTAATGTACGGGCTATTTCCCGAAGATTAAGGCTACGTAAATCGCTCCTATTCCTCATAAGCTCCAAAGCTGTTTCAACAATTTGCTCTCGCGATAAATTCTTTTTCATAAAGCACCTCTCTTTACATTACCACTGGTAATTACCAATGGTAATGTAAAGTATAAACTTGTTTTTCCTTACTGTCAATAGCTTGAATTTTTTTGAACTACTAGACTGATACATGCTTTACTCTTTCTGAATATCTAGTAATCTAAAAGTTATAACACTAAAGGAAAAAAAGCACCTACTTAGAAGTAGGCGCCCTCATTTAAAATAGTAACTTATTTATTCTTCAACTCTTTCTCAGTCTCAAATAGTTCTCTTATTGCCTGCATTTTTTCTGTGATTTTTACGCCAAAGGGACATCTCGTTTCACAGTCCCCACACCCTATACAATCTGCTGCGTTTGCTGATAATTCATGATAATGCCCACCAATAGAATCTGGTACTTCTTCCTGTATAGTGGCCAAATCATATAATTTATTAACCATAGCAATATCAATTTTTACGGGGCAAGGGGCACAATGGCCACAATAGGTACATTGTCCCCTAAAGGCATGTTTAGGTGCACCTGCCAATACACTGGCATAATCTTTTTCCTCATTCGTTGCCGTCTCATAGGCAACTGCCGCATCCACATGCTCCGTTGTATCATACCCCACCATTACACTGGCAACCCCTGGCCTAGTGAGGGCATAGTGTAAACATTGTACTGGTGTCAATGCCACCCTAAAGGGAGAATGCTCTGCAGAAAAAAGTCGTCCTCCCCCATATCCTTTCATAACTGTAATACATACTTGTTCTCTTTCACATAGTTTATAAAGCTCAGCCCTTTCTGGGGCAATACCACCCAACTCTTCCTCGTAATCGTCTTTAAAATAAAGATTCAAATCCTCTGTTACAGGCATCATATCAAAGGCCGGATTAATGCTAAACAAAATCATCTCTATTTCTCCACTAAGTACAGCCAACTTTGCAACAGCTGGATTATGGGTACTAAGGCCAATATGCCTAATTATCCCTTTTTCCTTTAATCCTTTTACATATTCTAGGAATTCACCTTCTACAATACATTTAAACTCTGCTACCTCATCCACATAATGAATCATACCTAAATCTATATAGTCAGTCTTTAGGCGACTAAGCAAATCACTAAAGGCTTCTTGTACTTGTAGAAGATCTCTCGTCCGAACATATTGCCCATTTTGCCATGTAGAGCCTAGATGTCCTTGTATAATCCAATGCTCACGCTTTCCCTCAATTGCCTCCCCAATGTTAGACCTTACATTTGGTTCAGACATCCAACAATCTAAAATGTTAATTCCAGCCTCTCCACAATAGCTAATAACCTCCTTAACCTCTTTCTTGTTATGCCGCTCTAACCACTCTCCACCTAGTCCAATTTCACTAACCATTAACCCTGTTTTCCCCAGTTGACGATATCTCATCGTTTACCCCCTTTTCAAATCATACAACTATCTAAGCCTTTCTGCTCATTAATAATCCCTTTGTATGATTCCTCTTAAATAAATATAGTAGCTTAAATCCAATACTACATTTATCATACCTTTTCTACTGAATCCTATCAACACAAATTAAAGTTTATAGGGATAAAAAAGGGGGTTGGGGAGGGCCTCAGAGAAGGCGAGAGAGCTTACTTTCAGCTAGGCTTCTTCAAACCTCCATTCTTTATCCGTTGGGGGAGTAAGAAGAAAAAACTAAATACAGAAACATGATTAATATTAAATATACTTCATAAATGAATAGGAACTTATCAATATTCTTTAATAAATTGATCTTTTAGGTCTTATGTTTTTTCACTTCCCCCCCATTAAGATAAAGAATGGGGAAAGGAAGGAGCCTAGCAGAGGAAAAAAGTAACTCTGGAAGCTGCCTTCGTAACGGCGCGCTTTTCAGCGTAGTGGAGATAAGCAGTCTGGAAGAGTTACTTTTTTCCTCTGCGGCCCTCTCCAATCTCCCTCTCTTTATCTCTTAAACTATCATTTTATTGATGGCGTTAATGAGGGCTACCCCACTGGCTTTGATGATATCTTTTTCAATGGCTTTTCCTTGATAAACTTTATCTTTGCAATTAATTTGAATGGAAACTTTACCTAAGCTTTCTTTTCCTCTTGCAATATTATGAATACGATACTCTTGAAGTTGAATAGGAAGATTTGTAGCTGCAATAATGGCACTATAAAGGGCATCCACTGCTCCTTCCCCATGTTGACTTTCTATAAACACCTCTTTATCCTTTTTCATTTTAACTGTAGCTGTTGGGAATAAGGTATTGGTTATCACTTGAAAATCAACTAACTCCCACATCGCTACATTTTTCTGTTTATTAAAATAGGATTTTGGGTAACTTTCCATCAAGGTGACCACATCGTAATCATAGACCTCTTTCTTTTGATCAGCCATAGCAAGAAAGGCCTCATAGATTTCAGGTATTTTTTCTTCCACTACTTCATAGCCAAACTTCTCTACTATATGCATAAAAGCATGCCTTCCTGAGCGTGCTGTAAGCACCAGTTCCATAGGAGGTGCTCCAATATCTTCTGGTTCTATAATTTCATAAACCTCCTTAGACTTCAAAAGCCCATCTTGATGAATGCCTGAGGAGTGGGCAAAGGCATTTTCTCCAGTAATCGCCTTGTTGACTTGAACATCTATCCCCATAGTGGCACTTACTAAACGAGAGGTTCTATAAATCTCTCGCGTCTCAACAGTTGTGTAAGCCTTATAATAATCTGGGTGTAACTTAATACCCATGACCACTTCTTCAAGAGATGTGTTCCCAGCCCGCTCTCCTATGCCATTGATGGTACATTCTACTTTGTTAGCTCCATTTCGTACAGCTGCCAAAGTATTGGCTGTGGCTAATCCTGTATCATTATGACAGTGAACACTTAAGATCACATTAGGATTTAAGTTCATTAAGCGGTCATTGATGTTATAAATAAGACGTCCAAACTCTTCAGGTACTGCAAAACCTACGGTATCAGGAATATTAATAATAGTCGCTCCTGCTTTAACCACTGCTTCTATAGTCTTCCACATATAATCAAAGCTGGATCGACTGGCATCCTCTAAAGAATACTGTACTTGTGGCATTAACTTCTTAGCATACTTAACTGCTTCTACGCCCATTTCCATCACTTGTTCTGGTGTCTTTCTAAATTTCTTTTCCATATGAACGCCTGATGAACCCAGTACAATGTGAATCATGGGATTAGCTGCTCCCCTT
>JAEZKI010000146.1 GCA_023415525.1 Bacillota bacterium
TCATGATCCGTGGTAATAATGGTAGACGTATAATTGAAGCAATAATTAAAAACCTTTATACTTCCTATCACACAAAGTGCTAAGAGGAGGACGCTTAACAGAAAACTGAGGATAAGACGCAAGGCGAGTTTCTTTTTAGACATAGTAAACTCCTTTAATAAGTATTTTATAAAATTATAACTACTTTTTTGAAATAATTCAACTAATGTTGCGTTAAAAGCAAAATAGTAAACAATATTATAAAATTTACAAAGTTTTCTAACATTAAATTGAAGTCCTTTTCTAAATTAGGTATAATAATAGCAAGAAAAGGCGAAACAGTGGCCGACAAAGAGGGAGATGAGGGTGATGTTTTATAGTTATAATCCAAAATTAAATACTATTTATAGTTATGAGAAAGTAACAGACGATAAGAAACTAGACCCTACTTTTGACCAAGCAGTTCATCACTATTGCCAGATACACCACCTAACTTACAATGACAAGTATGCTATTAAGGAAATACAGACAGAACAACAAGGGGACTCTCGATTAGTAGAGCTGTTGCTACATCTTAAAACAGGCGACTTATTGATTATCCCTAACCTAAGAACCATTACATCTGTCAAAGACGAGATGGAACAGTTTTATTCACTATTAGATAAACGAGGGATTTTACTTGTTGTCTTAAGTGGCGAAACATTACTTTCTACCTATCCTTCTGTTATGTCTCTAGAGGAACAACGTATACGGGCTCAATATCGCCAATTTGCTATGCAAGGTTATTATGTTGGTTTAGGAGAAGCTTTAGAAGAAGTGAAAAAGTTACAGCAGGAAAAAAAGGTGACCTATAAATCACCAGGTGCACCACGTATTCTAGTGGATGAAGAAGTATTTAAAGAAGTCTATGCGTTATGGGATGCCAATCCTAATTACTCCTACACTCAAGCTTGTAAATGGTTAGAAGAAAAAGGACATCCTTATCGGGTAAATCCTAAAACTCTTGAAAAATGCTATACTAAAATTAATCCTACTACTTTTGTCGAAGAACCACTCAAGATCTCTAAACAGACTTTTCAAAATATGGTGAATCGCTACCGTGAAGAAAACAGTATTATAGGTAAGCGTGTGGATACCACTGGAAAGTATACACAACTTGCAAAGACTTCCCGTAAAAGTTAAAGCTTGTCCTTGCAATCCATTCAATAGGATAAAAGGAGCCAGCATAGTCATTCATTATTCCTTAAAAATGTCCACTAAGGAGGAAAGAAAGACTGACTGGACTCCTTTTTGTATTAATAGGTGATGAATATAGGTTGTATTTGTTCTTTTTGTAGAGCCAGTTCAATGGTTTGTGGGACTTTACTTAAGTCAGATACTAAAGAGTGAGGCTTATGAATAAAGTCATCCTGTCCGATAGGGACAAAATAAATGGACTCTGTTGACATTAAAGTCCCAATATTTTTTAAGTTAAGACCTAAGCCGTCATTAGTAGCTAAAGCAATGATAACCGCCTTATTATTACGAAGAAGAGATTTAGCAGCTAATAAGACAGGGGTATCCGTAATAGCTAGGCTAAGTTTAGCCAGTGTATTTCCTGTACAAGGAGCAATCAGCAAGGCATCAATTTTATTTTTAGGTCCTAAAGGTTCTACATCTTTCAATGTGTGTAAGATAGAATGCCCTGTAAGGGCTTCAATTTGTGCAATAAAGTCTTCGGCCTTTCCAAAACGTGTAGAGGTTTCGTAAGCATTAAAGGACATAATAGGGGTAATATCTATGCCATAAGCCACTAAAGTTTTGATAAGATCGATAGCTTTTGAAAACGTACAAAAGGAGCCACATAATGCTACTCCTAAGCGAAGTTCTTTAAAGTCTTTCATGAGTTAAGCCTCCTGATCATGTAAAATCAATAAGAGGCATTGATAAAGAATATTAGCAGCACTTCGTGGTGCTACAATTCCAGGAAGACTAGGGGCAGGAATATAGGTTAATCCCTGACTTTCAAAGTAATCTACATCAAGACCACCTGGAACAGAGGCTAGTTCAATATAGACAACCCGTGGGTTAAAGCAATCAATAGCTTGTTTACCTAGTATTTTCACAGGAATGGTATTAAAGATAAATTCAAATTGACCAAGATGTTTGTAGAGGTCCTCTAAAGCAATAGCTTGATAACCATAAGCCTTAATATAGGCTAAGTCCACTGAAGACCGTGCTTCTACAGCAACTTGTGCATCTATTCCTTGCAGCTTGTGTGCTAATATTTTGCCACAACGCCCAAATCCTAATACAAGACATTTACTGCCGTGCAAGACAATCTCGCTATTTTGCATAGCATATTGAATGGCACCCTCAGCTGTAGGAATGGCATTTGCTCTCCTTGCATAAGTACGTATCTAAGTAGAATTCATTCAGGGCTTTTGTCCAAAGAAGTCAATGTGTAAGTTCTCACCATCCCAAGTTATTCTTTCTATAATACTTCTAACGATAGCTCGTTGGGTTGGCATAGTTGAATTCTGGGTTAGTAATATAAAATCATTTAGCGCTTTTTTAACGAGCTGAATAGTCATGAGGGATTGTTCCCCCTTATAAAAGAACGCTTCTAATGTCTCTCTTTCTTTAGTAAGTTTTTGTTTCTTATTATCTAATACTTTCAGTTTTTCTAAATAGAGCGAGAGGAGTGTGGAGCTTAGATTAAGCTGAGTCATTTGATTCATTAGATTATTTATTTTAGTGGCATTTTCTATAAGATCCTTTTCTAACTCTTTTAACTTATTGGAACGAATATTAGAGAGTGGCATAGGAGCTAATTCATGCATAGAAATTCTCTTATCAAAAGCAGATGCTTCCTTAGCAAGGTCTACTAAATAGTCTAAGACGTCTTGGTCTGCTTCTTGGCCAATAATATTTTTTATGTTGCATTTTCGCCCCCGTGAGAGGTCTTTAGTAGAGCAGACATAGACAAAGGCTTGTGTACCATCTGCCATTAGTTTGCCCTTTTTAATCTTCATGGTTCCTCCACAGTGACTACATTTTACTAAGCTAGAGAGTAGGCCATAATTCATACTTTCTTTATTATAGAAGCATTTCGAGTTATTTTTCTCAAGGAGATGTTGAATATAAACCCAATCCGTTCCAGCAATAATGGGGTCATGCTTTCCAATAGCTACAACCCATTCTGTAATGGGTTTATGGAGGGTGTTATATTTGACTTTTTCTGTTCGGTTATAGACCATTAATCCTTTTTCACCATTAAAATCTTTTTGAGACGAGGAGATACCACTTTCACAATTGTAAAAATAATGATAAGTAGCCTGGTCTGCATAAGCATAAACCGGATTAGCTAAAATATCTTTTAAAGTGGCTGCCGTGTATCTCACACCATTGGGTGAATAAATGCTATGGAGCATGAGATAAGACTCCACCCCCCTAAGACTTTTTATTTCAAGGAATTTACTAAAGATAAGCTTGATGATTTCTATTTCATGAGGAACCTGCTCCAGTTTATACATTTTTTTTGTATGGCCTTCTCCTATATAGTCCACCTGCTTAGAGACATACCCCGTTGGTGTTTTTCCACCTAACCAACGCCCCGTTTTAGCAAGAGCCATCATATTATCTTTGATACGCTCAGCAATGGTTTCACGCTCCAGTTGTGCGAAGACCATGGCGATATTTAGCATGGCACGCCCAATAGGAGTAGAGGTATCAAATTGTTCTTTAACAGATACAAATTCAATAGCATGTGCATTAAGAAGTTCATAGGTGTTGCTAAAATCAGCTATATTACGTGAAATACGATCAAGCCTATAGCAAACCAGTTTGTTAAATTTATTATTTCTAGCGTCGATTAAAAGCTTCTTAAACTCAGGCCTTTCTGTAGTGCCACCACTATAGCCTTCATCCTTGTATTCCATGAACTCCACTTCTTCCCTAGCATTACTCCAGTGGAGTATATAGTTTTTACAAGCTGCTAGTTGATTATTTATGGATTCGCCCTTGTCAGAAAGACGTGATTTACGAGCATAGATGGCTATTTTCATAGTAGCCCCCTAGGGTATACGCTAATCTTATTATATTTAGAATAAGTCATAATTATAATGCTTTTATTACACTATGAAGGGGAATAATTCATTATTTTATATTGATAAGTTGGCATAGGACGTCTCGAAAAAAACATAAAATGAAGAGATAAAACAATGGGGGTAAGTAATGGGAAGATATAAAGAGAAAATGACACATTCTTTTTCAACAGATCCAACAAGGCCTATGTTTGATGAAACAGTTCAGATGGCAAGAAAGGTTTTTCTTAATAATTATCTTGATAGATTGCCACTTGAAGAACAAATGTATATGCTTCAGCGTTTAAAAGAAGGAGGATATATCTTGTAGATTATAAAGGAGAATAACACGTTTAAAAGATTATAGAATAGTAATAAGGCAGCTCTATCAAAGAGCTGCCTTATTAGTAAAAGAACCTAAATAGTAATACTAACATGCAAACATAGGAATTCCTTCTTTATTTAAATGAAACAGGTGTTGGATTTGGCGCTTCATGTGAAGGTCCTGGATTAGAAAGATTAAAGTAAAGTTTTGAGTCTTCTGTAACCCCAAAATCTTTATTGGAACCAGTGGCTTGTACTTTATTTAAGGCTTCTCTAAATAAAGCATTATGAGCTTCTTCACGATTAAGGAGAAAATCAATGGTAGCTCGAACTTCTTTGTCTTCAATTTGACGGTAAAGGTATTCATAAACTACTTTAGCCCGTTGCTCAGAAGCAATATTAGATAATAAATCAGCTACCAAGTCACCTGTAACAGTCACATAGTCTGCTGTCCAAGGGGCTCCAGATGAATTGATCAATACAGGGGAGAGCCCACATTGGACATGCGTTTGAATTTCACCATTATCAACCTTATTATTGTCGACATTATGTCCATTTAATAAGTTGATAGTCTGAGCTACCATTTCCATATGACTTAATTCTTCAGAGGCTATATCTAAAAATAAATCCTTTATTTCAGGATCCTTTATACGAAAACTTTGAGACATATATTGCATGGCTGCTTTAAGTTCGCCATTTCCACCTCCCAATTGTTCTTGCATAAGTACAGCATATTGGGGATTAGCTTTTTCAACTTTTACTTCATGTAACAATTGTTTTTTGTGTTCAAACATAAAAACAACCTCCGATTAATTAAATTTTACATTACTAGTATGCTTAATTAACCTAATAATATGCTTTTTAAATAGAAACTAAGCGCTATAACGGAAATATTTTTGGTTCAAAGATAAAATAAAAAACACAAGAAAGATGCTAATCTATTTTTACAATTATTTATTTGTTATGTTATTATTATTTTTAAGAAAGTAAACTTCTATATTAAAAAATAAAATGGCAATACAGGATACAT
>JAEZKI010000297.1 GCA_023415525.1 Bacillota bacterium
CTGCCATGCTTAAAGACATGATAAGAAAGGAGTTGCCTATTGAAAAAGAGGAAGTTGACTTTAGGATTATACCAAGTCTAAATGCAGAGTCCACCTTCAATTATATTTCGCCAGATTTAGGGATTTGTAAGAAGTGTGAGGAGGAACTAAAAAATCCTGAAAACAAGCGTTATCAATTTCCCTTTATCAATTGTACAGAATGTGGTCCTAGATTTTCTATCATCAAAAAGCTCCCCTATGACAGAATACAGACCACCATGGCAGATTTTAAAATGTGTGAGGCCTGTCAAAAGGAATATCAAACCCCAGGAGATAGGAGATTCCACGCAGAACCCTCCTGCTGCCATGAATGTGGACCAGAGCTATGGGTGAGTGGTGGTAAAGGTGAGAAGCAACCTTTTTCCATAGCTTTCATAAGAGAAAAATTAATTGAAGGAAAAATAATTGCACTTAAGGGAATAGGTGGTTTTCACCTTCTATGTAATGCCTACGATAAAGAAGTAGTAGCTTTATTAAGAAAAAGAAAGCATAGAAATCAGAAACCATTGGCATTGATGGCTGAAAATATAGAGGTGATCAAGCAGTATTGTAAAGTCAGCTCCTTTGAGAGAGAGTTACTTGAAAGCAGTATAAAGCCTATTTTAATATTAAATCAAAAAGAGGGGCAGTTTGAGACATTAAGTTATTTGTCAACGACACATACACTTGGCATCATGCTCCCCTATACGCCTTTACATAGGATGTTGTTTGGGGGGGACTTAGATTTGCTGGTTGCAACGAGTGGCAACTTATCCAATGAACCCATTTGTTATACGAACGAAGAGGCACTTAAGAAGCTGGGGAGGGTAGCAGACTATTTTGTACTACATAATCGAGATATTTTAAGACCTATTGATGATTCCATTATAAGGGTAAATAAGGAGCAGATGTATGTCCTAAGAAGAGCAAGAGGTTTAGTGCCTAAGACGGTGGATTTTTCCTTTATTTCAAAAGCTGAAGGCACAAGGAGTATTTTAGCTGTAGGCGCAGAGCAAAAGGATACCTTCTGTCTAACAAAAGGACCTTTAGCCATTATGAGTCAACATATTGGCGATTTAAATAACTATGAAAGTATGCAGAGCTTTTATAGCTTGGAAGAACAATTTAAAAGGTTGTTCGAGATAAGTCCTGAGCTAATCGTAGGAGATCAGCACCCTGATTATTTGTCTTCTCATATGGTAAGGAAACAGCCAATGGGCAAACGCTATGTACAGCATCACTACGCCCATATTGCAGCCTGTATGGCTGAAAACCAGATTAGGGACAAGGTGATTGGTATTGCCTTTGATGGTACAGGTTATGGAGAGGACGGTCATATATGGGGAGGAGAATTTTTTGTCTGTGACTTAAAAGGTTATGAGCGAGTGGCACATTTTGAGTATATCCCTATGCCAGGAGGAGAGCAGTGCATTAAGGAGCCTTGGAGGATGGCAAAGGCCTACTTATATCAATATCATTTGTTTCAGCCAAATAATAATGAAGAGGAACTCCTTTATCTACAATTAGAAAAGAGAATGAGCTGTCCTTTGACCTCTAGTGTGGGAAGATTATTTGATGCAGTGTCAGCCCTGTTAGGCTTATGTGAAGTGTGTACCTTTGAGGCAGAAGCAGCCCTATTACTAGAAGATTGCTGCCTAGAGAAAAACGATAGCCAGGATATAGGAAATGAGGAGGGCTATGGTTATTACTTAAGGGGAGAAAAGCCTATTGTTATTTCATGTGAAACGATGATTAAAGGGATAGTAGAAGATCTAAATAAGCCAATAAGTAAGGAAAGAATAGCCATTAAGTTTCATAAAACATTAGTCAACATAATGATAGCAATATGTATTCGAATAAGAGAAGATGAGGGAATAAAGAAGGTAGCGTTAGGAGGAGGAGTCTTTCAAAATATGGTTTTAGCTGAGGCAGTTCAAAGAGAACTAGGGAAGCTGGGCTTTCCTACTTATAGAAATCATGAGATTCCAATCAATGATGGGGGAATCAGTCTAGGGCAGGCAGCTATTATTTATCAGGAGGAGCAAAATGTGTCTTTCAGTAGTAGGGAGAGTTGAAAAAATAGAGAATGGTATGGCCTATACGGATTTATCAGGTATCAAGAGATGGATTTGCATGGATCTCATAGAAGAACCACAAATAGGAGATGAACTACTCATTCATGCAGGGTGTGCCATTTGTAAGCTAAGCGAGCTAGAAGCAGAAGAAACCAGAGCAGCTTTAAGGTTATTTAAGGAAGGGCAGGTGGGCTGTTATGGAGGAAATGATTAAACAAATAAGGAATTATAGTGGTAAACCCATACGCATCATGGAGGTGTGTGGTACCCATACTATGAATATTGCGAAGTATGGGCTCCAGCAGATTTTACCACCTCAGGTTGAACTCATTTCTGGGCCAGGGTGCCCAGTTTGTGTGACACCAGAAAGTTATTTTATAGCACTTTATGATTACATCAATACACATCCATGTATAGTGGCTACTTTTGGAGATCTGCTAAGAATTCCTTTTCATAATACAAGCTTGGAGAAGGAAAGAAGCAAGAAGTGGCAGGTTAAGATTGTTTATTCTCCCCTAGAATGTCTAAAGCTTGCAGAGGAGCACTCGGATAAGCAAGTCCTATTTTTAGGAGTTGGATTTGAGACGACAGCACCTTTGACAGCGCTACTTGTCCTTAAAGCCAAGGAGAAAAGCCTGGAAAATTTAAAAGTTGCCTTAGCCCATAAGACGATACTGCCTGCTATCCGATTCTTATTAGAAGATAAGGGAAATAACATTTCAGGGCTACTCTATCCTGGCCATGTAGGTGCCATAATAGGAAGTAATGAGTTTAAGCAGATTTCTAATAAGTATCAAATAAAAGGCAGTGTCTGTGGATTTATGGCAGATGAGATTTTACAAAGCATCTATTTTATTTTGTATGGCAGAGGTGTGTTTGAAAATGACTATAAAAAAGTGGTAGTAGAAAAAGGAAATACAAAAGCATTAGAAGTCATGGGTCAAGTCTTTAGAAGCAGTGATAGTACTTGGAGAGGATTAGGAAGGATTAAAGCTTCGGGGTATCAATTTCAAGCAGCTTATAGTACATATGGAATAGAAATAGAAACTAGTAAGAGAGAAGGAACTTGCGAGGATGACAGGTGTTTATGTGGGGAGATTCTGAAAGGTAAGAAAAAACCAACAGATTGCAAGCGCTTTGCCAAAAAATGTACTCCCTTTTCACCTATTGGCCCTTGTATGATCTCTAGTGAGGGAACCTGCAGTGCAGCTTATCTAACAAGGTAATAGAATAAACATAATGGGGGAGAAAATGTGAAAAAATGTGTGGAACTATATCATGGGAATGGTGGGATAATGTCTCATCAATTAATTGAAGAGATTTTTATCAGGTATTTTTCTAATCAGCCCTATACGGCAATAGATAGTGCCATCATCGACTTAGCCTTAGAAAAGGATATCAAGAAAATAGCCTATACAACAGATTCCTATGTTATCCAGCCTATTTTCTTTAAGGGAGGCAATATAGGAAAGCTAGCTGTATCAGGGACGATCAATGACCTGGCAGTATCCTTTGCACAGCCTCTTTATTTAAGCTGCGGATTTATCATTGAAGAGGGACTACCTATAAGTGAATTAGATGAAATCGTCTGTAGCATGGCTGAAACGGCAAAAGCCTGTAATGTAAAGATTGTAACAGGGGACACAAAAGTAGTGCCAAGAGGACAGGCTGATAAAGTTTATATCAACACCAGTGGTATTGGAAAAGTACTTGTTCCAGAAAGATTTCCTATCCAAGCAGGAGACCGAGTGCTCATTACAGGGACAATTGGAGATCATGGAGCAGCTATATTATTAGAGCGGGAGCAATTGGATTTTAGGTGTCAGATAAAAAGTGATTGTGCACCTCTTAGTCCTATGCTAGGGGACTTGGTTAAAGAACTAGATAGTCATATCAAACTGATGAAAGATCCCACAAGAGGAGGAGTAGCCACAACCCTCAATGAAATAGGGTTACAGAGTCAAAAAGGTATAAGGATTGATGAAGAATGCCTGCCCATCAATAGCAATGTAAGAGCCATTTGTGAGATGCTGGGTTTAGACCCTCTTTATCTTGCCAATGAAGGCAAGGCATTAATTGTGGTAGAGGCAGGTTATGAAGAAAAAGCACTACACCTATTAAAACAGTTTGAAATAGGAAAAGAGAGCAAAGTGATTGGCGAAATCATAGAAGAAAAGGAGGTGTTAATGAAATTAAGCATCGGTACCCATAAGGTATTAAAAATGCTGTATCAAGACCAATTACCTAGAATTTGCTAGAAAAAGTTAAATACA
Source organism: Bacillota bacterium (assembly GCA_023415525.1). Lineage (GTDB taxonomy): Bacteria > Bacillota > Clostridia > Lachnospirales > Cellulosilyticaceae > Sporanaerobium. Next base: position 4,367 of record JAEZKI010000297.1, read on the forward strand.
ATGGTTTGTGAGTACCTAAAAACCTATTTTAACGTCTCTCTATAGAGGAATTAAAATAGGTTTTAGTTTATCTCCCCGTTTATTCGTAATGAGCTTTCTCCATCGATATCTCCTCATAAACAAAACACTCAGTAATATGGTCATTGACCATACCCGTAGCTTGCATGAAAGCATAAATGATTGTAGAACCAACAAACTTAAAGCCCATTTTTTTCAAGTCTTTACTTATCCTATCGGAAAGAGGTGTGCTTGCAGGTAAATCCTCATGTTTCTCACAATGAGCTGTAATAGGTACATAATCCACATATTCCCATATAAATTTATCAAAGCTTCCGTATTCTTCTATAATTTTTAAATATACTTTTGCATTACTGATAGTAGCATTAATCTTGAGTCTATTCCTAATTATTTTTTCATTTGACATCAATTTTTGAATTTTATCATCGTCGTAAAGGGCTACCTTATTAGGGTCAAACCCATCAAAAGCCTCTTTGAATGCTTCTCTCTTATTAAGCACGGTTAACCATGTAAGCCCTGCCTGCATGCCTTCTAAAATAAGCATTTCAAACAATTTTACATCATCATGTACAGGTCGTCCCCATTCGTTGTCGTGATAGTCTATGTATTTAGGGTTATTTCCTACCCAAGTACATCTTACTTTTTCACTCATAAAAACTGTCCTCCAATCGAAATCTAATAACTTCTCTCAATGGGAAGAAGATGAACTTTAATAGTTTCTTCGTCCAATAAAGCTACGTACTCACATGCTACAGCATTTTCATTAGCAATATCATATGCCTTAAGCACATCTTCCATCGTTTCCCATAAAACCGCATCAGCCCACACATTGTCATTATGAAGGAGCTTCCGAGAAATATATCCTTTTTGTATAGAAAGAAACACACTATTGAATTTATCTGACATAACCAAAAAATCGGATATAGATACTCCTTCTTTAAGGTTAAAAGATACAAACTCAACAACATTAGGCATAATACTTGGTCTCCTTTATAAAATATAAGTTTTCTTAATCATACTGAATTAAACTTGACTATACTATGTCATATTATAAAAAATAAATTATCAGTATTTGGTTATTTTAAACTATTATATTAATTTTTCTTTACTTCTTCCCCAAACTACTACACCTTTTACATTAGGGAGTTTAGATTAATGGGTACCCATATCTCACAAAATAAATTGTCTTGCTTTGTAGGGTAATATTCAAAGTCGGCATAATCAAAACAGTCTTTTTGCTTAGATATAGGTGAACAATCATCAATTTCATCTAAAAGATGTTGCTCCATATAAGTAATGTCAAATATGTCATGTCTGTAGTGCTTGCATTACTATTTAGAAAGACGTTTCTAAAAATCATATAAGGTAAAATGTATCATAAGCAGATGATAGAAAATAGAAGTTCTGCTAGTTTTGGCTGTTGCTCAGTATGAGATGAGCAATAGGCATTGGATAAAAACATTAAGAAGATGCATACAGACCCAAAGGATTTTGGGGTTGTATGTATCTTTTAATGATATAATGAGATGAATATAGTTTATAAATTAATTTAAAATGGATTCAAAATAGTGGTGCATAGATATCAAGATATTCTTTAGAGAGGTGTTACATGGTGTCGATAGATGAAGTGTATTTAAAAAGTAGAGAAAAATGTCCCATGACATATGTCGCAAATGCCATTGGAGGAAAGTGGAAAGCTAATATTTTATATATTTTATCTGTCTATGAAGGTATTCGGTATGGACAGCTTAAAAGATTACTTCCGGAAACAAGTCATAAAGTATTAAATGAACAGCTTAAGGAACTGATTGATTTTGGACTTGTTTATCGTACACAGTATGAAGCTATCCCACTAAAAGTTGAATATAGGTTAACACAAAAGGGTAAAAGTACTTTACCTATGCTAAAAGTTATGTACGAATGGGGAAAAGCAAATATTAGTTAAAAGTACGTATTTTACTGCAATGAACATGTAGAAGGGCTCCATTGCATTTCTTTTTCTTGAAGTATAAATCCTAGCTTTTGATAGAGAGGCAAACCCTCATCTGTAGCAGATAGATGGATAAGGCCTATATGATTGCATTTAGCATAGTCAAGAGTTTGGGTGAGAAGGGCTGTTGCAAAACCTTGTTTTCGATAAGCAGGTAAGGTGTAAACATTGAGTAGGCACCCTTCTTTTCCACTAGGATTTTTAGGCGTTGGTAATAAATTATAGACACAAAGTAAAGAACTTGAGACTATTTGCTCGTTTTCTATAGCAATGAAAGCCAATAGGGAACTATCGTTTAGATACTTTTCAAGATAATGATAAGTATCACTTTTAAATTGGTGAAAGGAACTAAGAATATGTTGAGGGATATTTTGTGAAGCGTCTAATTTTTTTAGGCTTTTAATAAAAGAAAGGCGATGTTCAAATAGTTGTTCAAGGTCTTGAGTTGTTGCAAGTCTTATAGTCATCGAAATAATCCTCCTTGATGAAGTAGTGTAAAAAATAGATAAATGTATCGTATCAGATATTAAAAGTCATTTAAAGTACGCACTTTGAAGTAAGTAATTAAATAATTAAGATAAATATAGTATGTAAGTCACGATAGCAGTTTTTCCTTTAATTTGTTGTGGTAAATAAGATTGTATGCTTCTTATATTTCTTATTGTTTACATCATCAAGACTCTTAGTATTTATTTGTTTTATTCCGACAATGATTACCTGCATATTGTACTTTGATTTAAGAACTATAAAAATAGTTTGTTATAGTGTACTTACAATAAATGTAGTGCGAGTAATTTGGATGGTAGCTATACAAGGACAATATTCAAAATCACTAACCACAGATTATACCATTCAACTTATAGCATTATTTATTATTGGAGCTGAACTCATTAAGGGGACTAAAATAGCTATTAAAAATAATGAGGAAAAAATGACTTCTATTGAAGAAATGGCAATAAAAGAAAAGCAAATAGCTTCTGAAATTATAAATATAGCGGGTTTACTAGATAAGAATTGCAATCGTGTTTTCGAGCATATTGATCAATTAGCACAAAAATCTAATATGCTGGATGAAAAAAGTAAGCTTGTGAATGATGCGATTCAAGCATTAACATTACATATGCAGCAAATCCAAGGTATTACTGAAACAATCAGTAGTATTGCAGCAGAAACCAATATCTTGTCTCTTAATGCAGCTATTGAAAGTGCTAGAGCTGGAGAAGTAGGTAAAGGCTTTGCAGTTGTTGCAGCACAAGTAAGAACATTAGCTGATGATACCAAGCAATCTGCTAATGAAATTGCAAAGATTATATTTGCTTTACAAGACAGTATGATACAATGCACAAATGCTATGGGTGATTTTACAATGATTAATAATGAGCAAAGTAATCTCATTTCTTCTACTCATGAGATATTTACTAAAACCCATGAAGTAGCTCACCATACTAAAGAAAGTGCTAACTTGCTTATGGAAAATATTAATAAGGTATTTGATGCGAATACTGAAATTATTGATAGTATAAGTGAGATTTCTGCATTAAGCCAAGAGACTATGGCAAGTGTAGAAGAAACGACCCATACAACTCAAGCGAATATGGTTGAGATAGAAGATACGAAGCAATTAACGAAAGAACTTCTTGATACATCATTACGAATGGGAGAATATTTATAACTTAACAAGTTTGCAGTCTTATGAAGGTCGCCTAAGGAGAAGGAGGGTCCAGCTTTATTATAAAGAGTGGGTCCATTTTTGTTAAATAAAAATGGAAAGTTCACTTGACATTTTGTGGGGTAGGATATATTATGAATGTAAAGTTAACTTTCCTTAGTTCTGGTGAAAGGGGTATGGAATTGAAAAATAGGTTAGAGGAAATTCGTAAACAGCATGGAATAAAACAAGAAGATTTGGCTAGAGTTCTACAAGTTTCAAGACAGACTATTGGATCGTTAGAAAATGGCAGATATAATCCATCTATTACATTAGCATTTAAAATTGCACGTTATTTTAACATGACAATTGAAGAAATATTCATTTATGAAGAGGAGGAAGAAAAATGTTAAAGAAAAAGTCTTATTACATGGTGACATTAATAATTGGAATTTTATTATTTTCCTCAAGTTTTTTATTGAGGGGAGAAGACTTAAAAACTATTTCAGGTGCTTTAATTGGAATAGGAGCTGGTTTGTTTGGAATGAGCATAGCTAATCTATGGACCAAAAGATTTGAAGAAAAGAATCCAGATATAATGAGGGATAATGAAATTGAGTTTAAAGATGAGAGAAGTACAATGATTTGCTATAGAGCAAAAGCAAAGGCAGGGGATATTATACAATGGTTTATTATGGGAATGGCATACGTGCTAATTGTTGTAGATGCATGCTTATGGCTCATACTCATAGCTGTAGGAGGATATCTCTTATATAATATGATATCTCTTTACTATATGAATAAATATCAGAAAGAAATGTAGATAAATTGCATTTTAAAAAGAAATGATAAGCCTACTAAAAGGAAAGATTAGCAGGCTTTTTTCATTTACCCGCTACTTGTATAGGAATAAAGTTTAGGATGACTTAATAAAATAAAGATAATAATTTAATGTTTATAATTAAATTATTATTGACAAAATATAAATTTAAACGTAATATATGTTTATAAAGGATGAATTGCAAATCGAGAATCCCGTTTGTACTCCAAGAATCCCGTTTTGTAAATATAATTCCCCATTTGTAAACGAAAGTCCCGTTTTGTAAATGAAAGTCCCGTTTTGTAAGCGACTTTCCATAGTTTACAGTTGTAGTAAGCGTGGTATAATGGCTGTATGTCATAAAAATTCACATAGCAAACAAGCGTCGATTCTCGCTCAGTTTTTTTTGTAACTGGAGAATCCACACTTAGTTAGTTTGGCATTAATTAATCTGCTAGCGGCTTAAATGTGTTTGTTTATGAATTACTTTTTGAGAAGACGAGGTTTAAGAATGATGTTCTCGGCGGCAACCGATCTACATCCTAACTTTTTCAAAATGTCTTCTCCGTAGTAAAAGCTGAACGCTTCGTATGGGGTACGGTTGTTCAGCTTTTTTCTTTTGTAGGAATTGATGTGATCCATCATTAAGAAAACATCTTCCTGAGTGTAATTATCAAAGCTTTTCCCCTTAGGAACAATTCTTCTAATGAGTTCATGATTCACTTCAATAGCTCCCTTTTGATAAGGACAGCTGGGATCACAATAAAATACATGTGTGCGTCGAATTCCATTACCATCAGGACCAAACTCAATAGCCTTTGGATTTGAAAATTCACTCCCGTTATCGGTAAGTATCACAGGGCATAGTTTTTCAAAAAGGGTCCTTCCTAATACACGATATATCATATCCCAGATTTCAGTCACTGACCTAGATGTATTAGCATCACGGATAAATGCGAGCATTAGACTAGTTCCTACAAAGTGTATTGTTAATAGCACTTTTCCTCCTTGTACTTCGCAAACGCTGTCCATTTGTACAAGAGGGTATTCCGGATAGCTTCCATAAAGGATTGAAAATCCTTATAAGTACGTCCATTTCTACAGGTTCTATCAACTTTGAATTCTGGTCTTTTGTATCTAGGACGATATTTTACCTTTCGTGGAAGATCAATGTTTCTAACATCAAAAAGACAGGCATCAATGTAATTGTATAAAGTCTTTTCGCTACACATAAGTTCATCGCGATTGCTTTCGTATATTTGATGAATAGATTGCCCGTTTTTGACAAGAGGCGTAATTAATGCATTAATTCGAGCCAACTCGAGCTCATTGCATAGGATACCTGTTCTACCATCCGAGATATGCTCCTGACAGCGTAAATGAGCCTCCTCAGCGTTATAGAATAATTTCTTCAAAGTGCATTGATTAAGCTGCTCACAACCATTACAAACATATGGTGGCTTGTTTTTATGAGAACAAACTTCCTCTTGGAAATCTTCGCATATGTCGTTGCACATAGGACAAATGCTGCATTTATACTTGGATGGCTTACTGCAACTAAGAGGACAGATATTTTTCTTATTGCAGGTTTTACGATGAATACACGCATTATAAGGATAAGCAGAATAACCAGTTTTTTGTTCAAAAGCATACTTTTTGATTTCTTTTGCAACTGTAGTTCTGTCCTTTCCTATGGTAGTAGCAATCTGACCAAAAGAGAGTTGTTCCTTGAGACCTTTTTGAATCTCAAGACGTTCATCATAAGTTAAATATTTAGACATAGTGGCTCCTTTCATGCCGCTAGCCTAATCATTGTAACATCAGAAAAAAAGAAGACCAACATCAAGCTGAACTTCTTTGTAAGAGAAAGTCCATACCACTTTCTCAATATATATTTATTGTAGTTTATAACTCAATCTGAAGATTAGGTATGGATTTTCAGATTACAATTGAGAGGTGAGTAAATGGGACGCAATATTCCAATTAAGGTAGCACGTACTCAACTTGATTTGACACAAAAACAATTAGCAGAAAAAGTGGGGATTTCTCGTCAAACAATGAATGCTATTGAACAAGGCGAATATAATCCTACCATTAAGCTCTGTCGGGCTATTTGTAAAGTATTAGGAAAAGGATTAGATGAGTTATTTGGGGAGGATGATGACAATGATTAAAAGGATTAAAAAGAAAAACAACCTGGATGAAATGCAAGAACAAAAGTTATTACGTATTGAGCATAATGGGATGTGGCTTGCCTTTTGGGGTTTATTAATAGCTATTTTTGTGCAAGATGCTCTTTATATGGGCCAAGAGA
>JAEZKI010000132.1 GCA_023415525.1 Bacillota bacterium
GGACTCATTTTCTTTCCATATAGAAGGCTATAAGCTTATAGAGAGTTCTAGGAGGAGAAAGAAGGTTAAAAGACATAATTATTTGACAATACTTTGTAAAAACATTAATATTGTATTAAGCAATAAATATTTAGAAATAAGATGCAAAGGGGGAGGATTTATTGGAAACAAATCAAGAAACAAAAGACACAATAAGTTCTGACCTAGGAGAAAAATCATTACATGATGACAACACTTCCCAAAAGAAGAAGTTTAATTTAAAAAAGAGATCATTCAAAAAACAACATATTCTAGCTATAGCTAGCTTATTCATTGTTTTACTAGTATGTGGAATACTAATAGTTTCCTTGTTGAGTAAACCTCAAAATAATGTGCCACCTTATTGCCAATATACTTATGAGCATAGTAAGACCTGTAAAGTACATCAGGTCAAGCATACTAAACAAGATTTAAGAGATCTTCATATTAGCGAGGAAGAATTAGCCATTCAACAAGAATTAGTAGCACAAATTAGGGCTGGTGCGTATTTTAATGGGACAAGGCTTTATAAAAAAGAAGATGAAGTAGAGATAGTTAAGTTAAAGAATGAGTATTTAGCAGAAAAGGAAGGACTCTTTGAAAAGTATTTAGCCAATCAATTATCTCAAGAGGAACAAGCTAGATACAATGAGCTCATAGAAGAATTAGACACTCTGGAGAATGTCATAGAGGAGCTAGGAATCAGTGAGGCAGCTCTTGCAGAAGACCAGCAAGAAGAAGTAGAAGAAAGATACGAACAAGAACCCGGAGAAACCTCAGAAATATATATAATGGAGTTAACAGACACTATAGATCAGCTGGATCAGGAACTAGAGCAACTAAAGAAAGCCCAGCAAGAATTACAGAAAAAAGAAGGACTAGAAGTAAGTTCTTCAGAAGAAGTAGTAGTAGCTTCTTCCCGAGAGATGGAGCCTGAGAAGGATAATGGGTTAATTGTTAAGCCAGAACAAATAAAAGGGAAAAAGTTAGTCATTCCCTCTAATATTACAAGTATTGGTATCGTTAAAAAAAGTGAGCTTTACAAATAGGTTAACTTATAAATAAGCTAAGGAATAAAGTAAGAAGAGCATAAGTCTTCTTACTTTATTTTTTAGTTCACTTTCTGGTTAAAATAGAGTAGGATAAGTAGAGAAAATAGAAAAAATAAACCTATAAAAACAAAGGTTACGTTAATAGAGCAATGAAAGAGGAGAAAATGAGGAGGAACCAATGATAAGGAGTATACCACGAGTAGCAGCTATTCAAGACATGTCTGGTATTGGAAGATGTTCCCTAACAGTTATTATGCCTATTCTAGCCTGTATGGGAGCACAAGTTTGCCCATTGCCTACGGCAGTACTTAGTACTCATTCCGGTGGTTTTGGAGAAATGGCTTTTACTGATTTAACCCAACAAATGAAGCCGTATATCGCCCACTGGAAAAGCTTAAATCTTTATTTTGATTATATTTATACAGGGTTTATTGGCAATGAAGAACAGATAGATTTAATTATTGACTTTTTTAAGGATTTTAAAAGGGATAATAAGCAATGTATTGTGGTGGATCCAGTAATGGGGGACCATGGCAAACTCTATCGCACCTATAATTTGCAGATGCAACAAAAAATGAAGGGTTTAGTACAACAAGCAGATATCATTACCCCCAATTTGACAGAGGCAAGCTTTTTATTAGGGCGTCCTTATAAACTAGAAACTCAAAGTGAAGGGGAACTCCGACAAATGTTGAAAGCTTTAGGGGATTTAGGCCCTAAGCAGGTGGTTATTACAGGTGCCATAAATGCCAAAGGAAACAAGGTAAATGTAGCCTATGATAAAGAAGAGGATCACTACTGGGAGATTTCTTATGAAGAAATCCCCGTTAGTTATCCAGGAACAGGGGATACTTTTACCAGTGTGCTTATCGGATCACTTCTTCAAGGGATGAACCTAGGAGAAGCTATTTCGCAAGCTACTGAATTTGTTTTTAACGCCATTCGTATAACTTATGAAGAAGGCACAGATGCCCGGGAGGGCGTCTTATTTGAAAAAATATTACCACAGCTTTGGAAAAATAAAGAATAATCCTTTAAGCGTAATAAAGTAGAGTTAATTATAACTGGATACCTAAATGCATCTTTTCAAGTGCTTTAGAAAGAGGCATATAAAGGATAATGGCTACAATGATGGAGAAAGTACCGTTAATAAGGGTAGCAGGTAAGCTGATAGCTGAACCAATAATAGCAGGTACAAGGGCGCTTTTAGCCCACAAGAGTTTAACTATACCAAATAAGAATTCCCCAAGTAGATTAAAGGCAATCCCGGCCACTGCCCCTATAATGGCATATTGTAGTTTGATAGAAACCTTTTTGATCAAGAGGCAAGTAATGATCAAGAGGGTGCCTAGAAGGAGCGAGAAGATATAAAGCACTGGAATAACTGTAAATTTCTTTTCAATCCCTTCAATAGCAATCTCATTGCCATAAGTTAAGGAAACACCCAAAAGGGCTAAGCCGGTGATAATCAGTAAACTACCTGCTAGAACAATCCATTTAACAGGGGATTTAGCATCTTTATGATGCCCCTTTGAAGCAATAAGGCCTGTAATAAAACCAATACCAAACTTAAGGAGCAGTGTTTTAGGAACACTATCCGCCCAGCCATTCAGAAGGTCAAAAAAGCCCATGCCAATGGAACCAGCTAAACCGCCAATTGTTCCAGAAAAAAGTAAAGCGGCTAAAATCACAAACATGTTTCCCATATGTAAGAAAGGATTACCTACGGGAGAAGGAATAGGGATTTTGAATAAAAGAGCGACATAACAGATAGCACCAAAAAGGCCAATAAGTATAATAGCCTTTAGAGAAAATCGAGATGGATTTTGGTTCATAATTATACCTCCTAGAGAAAATTTAGATAATTAGGCATTTCCAATTTATTTCGCATGCTTTAAACTAGTAAATATAGTATAGTTAACAGTTGTCATTGATAACATAACCAAAAATAAGAATTTTAATAAGGACAGTTTGAAGGAGATGTGGGGATGAGTGAGAGAAAGGAACCCCTTTATATTCAACTTTATAATTATTATAAGGGGCTTATTCTTTTAGGGACACTTGCTCCAGGAAGTAAGCTTCCTTCTATACGCCGTTGCGCTAGTGAGCGAATGGTAAGCCGCATTACAGTAGAAGCAGCTTATTTGCAGTTAGCAGCCGAGGGCTACATTGTGGCAAAACCAGGGAGTGGGTATTATGTAGGGAAAATTAACTATAGTCCTTTTTCTTATGCCACCCCTCTTTTGCAAAAAAATAAAAGGGAGAGCATTAAGCCCCTTTACGACTTTGTCAGCAGTACAGTGGACTATAAGAGTTTTAACTTTGATTTGTGGCGACGCTATATTAAAAGTGCCTTAAGAAATACCCAAAGACTACTTGGCTATGGTGAGGCACAAGGAGAGTATGATTTAAGGGTAGCCTTAACCCACTATATTAGAGAACGAAGAGGAGTTGTTTGTACACCAGAACAAATCGTAGTAGGAGCAGGTGTACAAAGTCTTCTCCATATCTTATGTAGTTTAGTGGAGACACCCTCCTCA
>JAEZKI010000322.1 GCA_023415525.1 Bacillota bacterium
AAGAAGTTCCTTCTCTAAGGAATTTTGCTTTTCCATAACTTGAAGAAGCTTACTTCCGTCTAAGCTCTCCCATGGAGTAGTCACAATGGCAGCTTCTGCATTATGGGTTTTGATGCGCTCAATACAATCTGCTAACTTCTCTTCACTTAACTCTTGTGTACGACTCAATATAATGGCAGTAGCATTTTCAATTTGATTATTAAAGAACTCTCCAAAGTTTTTCATATACATTTTGCATTTCTTAGCATCCACTACAGCCATTTTACAATTTAGATTAATTTTTACTTCTTGTTCCACATTTTTAACTGCTTTTACAACATCGGATAGTTTACCTACTCCTGAAGGTTCAATGATAATGCGGTCTGGTGCATATTGATTCAGTACTTCTCTTAGTGCTACACCAAAATCTCCTACTAAAGAGCAGCAGATACAGCCTGAATTCATTTCTGTAATCTCTACGCCACCTTCTTTAAGAAAACCACCATCTATGCCAATTTCACCAAATTCATTTTCAATAAGTACAAGTTTCTCACCCTTAAAGGCTTCCTTGATGAGCTTCTTAATTAAAGTGGTTTTACCTGCTCCTAAAAATCCTGAAATAATATCTACCTTTGTCATTTTGTTTGTCTTAGCAAAAGTTACTTATATTCCTTTTCTTTTGCTAAAGCCTCCTTTCTCTTCTATACATGAATTGTTGTTAAAAGTTGCTTTCTTAGTTTATTAATACGTTTTAATTGAGGCTCTGATAAGTCCGTTTCCCGCTCCGCTAATACAGTGAGGAATACCTCACTGTTGCCTGCATGAATGGCTAGCATCATTCGCTCAGCATGTTGCCCTACTTCCTTAGGTCTGCAAGAGGCTAAATGCTCTATAAGTATGGGAAAGACCACCTCTTCATAAGTCTTATCTGCTTGACACAGCTTGGCAAAGACGGTAATACTATTATCAACTGTAATAACACTCCCTACCTTATAAGCTTGTTTTAAAACTTCTAGATTGTCGTATATAACTTGGGGGATAAGATCTGCTATAGTGGCTAAAGCCATCATCGTTCCCCAAGCTAAGCGATTATTTTTAGAAAGTAAAAGCTCTATAAATGCTTGACCGTAAGGTACAATGAGTTCAGGATGTCTATCTCCTATCTCATAGAGTACCTTGATACAATCATTTGCTACTGCCTTGTCCTTTCCCTTTAAGCCACCTACTAGCTCCTCTATTGCTACCTTATCTCTGATTTTGCATATTTCCTCTGCTAGTGCAATATTAGGCTCCTCATCATTTCTTCCTAATTGACAGGCTAGTTTCTCCAACATGCCCTTTCCTCCCCTAGTTCATTACCTTTTTGTCTCCCATATTTAAATAATTATATGACTTAATTATAGGTATATCAATTTATTTTAATCACTTTCGCTTATTATTATTTAAAATTCTAATTATTCATTCACAACTCTAAATGGTCTTTTCTTCTTTTCCCCCACTTATCTCCTCCCTTCTTATAGAAATAAAGGAGAGAGGGCTCACTCTTACCTACTGTGCCCTTCACTCCCTTCTCCTTCTCTCTATAAACTAAAAGGGCCTTCTCACTAAAATGTTCTGTTCTCTCTCCTAAGTAAACTTATTAATCAGCTTAGAAAGTAACACACTGTAATTAGTGGGAAGGTCCCTTTTATACTTCTATTACTCTATAATATTTGAAATATGGATTGGAGTAGGTCCTTTGACCTAATATCTACAAAAGGAAAATCACTTGATCAATGTTTTAATTCCTTCACAAATTCTCTGGGCAACGAGAGGATTATTCATGGTGTAAAGGTGAATGCCATCTACATCATGGGCTAATAAGTCCACAATTTGATTAATGGCATAAGCAATTCCTGCATCAAATAAAGCTTCTTTATTATCCCCATACTTTCCAATCATCTTAGTAAATTTATTAGGTAAAGAGGCTCCACATAAGGATACCATCTTTTCAATTTGTGCTTTATTAATAACAGGCATAATGCCGGCTTCAACAGGAACATGTATCCCTGCTAGTTTTATATTTTTTTGAAAGGTATAAAAAACTTCATTATCAAAAAAAAGCTGGGATACCAAATGGCTTACACCTGCATCTACCTTCTTCTTAAGGTGGAGGATATCCTCCACTTCATTAGCAGATTCCACATGACCGTCAGGATAACAAGCCCCACTCATACCAAATTCTCCATGTTCTTTTATGTAGGCTACTAAATCACTGGCATATTTAAAGTCTTCTTTAGGAGGAATCTCAGGGTTAATATCTCCTCTGAGGGCTAGAATATTTTCAATACCTGCTTTCTTCAGTTCTTGGAGCAACAATTGGATCTCTGCCTGAGTATAATTAATACAAGTCAAATGAGCTAATGCTTCTATATGATAGTTTTCTTTTATATTCCTTGCAATTTCTACGGTTTGGTTATTGACAGAAGTCCCCCCTGCCCCAAAGGTCACACTGATAAAATCAGGTCTTAACCCACTTAGAGCTTCTAAGGTACCATCAAGGTTTTTTAAACCAACTTCTTTTTTAGGAGGAAAGATTTCAAAGGATAATACAGGTTTCTTTTTTTCAAAAATGGATGCTATTTTCATAGGAATACCCCTCTGTCATTTTAAGTATTTTATATTGTAGTAAGTATAATTTCTTTTCTGATAATAGTAAAATACAAAAAAAATATAGCTTGCTATAGTTAAAAGCTATAGCAAGCCTATTGTGTTCTTTTTTAATGCTTGTAAATAAATCTCTCCTAAACGACTGGTCATGACACTTTTGTGAGTAATGACTCCAATGTGCATCACTTCACTGACATCGAGAGGTACAGCAATAATATGCTCACCATTTAATTCTTCACTAATCACCCCACTGGAAATCGTAAAACCATTTAAGCCTACTAAGAAATTAAAAAGTGTAGCACGATCACTTACTTTAATGGATTTTTTATGAATTAAAGTGCTTAATAGCTCTTCTGAAAAATAAAAGGAGTTATTCTCTCCTTGCTCAAAGGACAGACAGGGATAATCCTCTAAATCCTCTAGAGATACACTTTTTCTATTGGCTAAAGGATTACCTGACCAAATAAAAATATGAGGCTTGGCGGTAAAAAGCTCTGTAAAAGTGAGGTTGCTTTCCTTAAGAAGCTTCTTAATGACCTTTTCATTAAATTCATTGAGATATAAAATACCTATCTCACTTCTTAGATGCTTCACGTCATCAATAATCTCAAAGGTCTTTGTCTCTCTTAGAGTAAATTCATATTCTTCTAGCCCATATTCTTTAATAAGTTCTACAAAAGCATCTACGGCAAAGGCATAATGCTGAGTCGATACACTAAACTTTTGTTTAGGAGGCTTCCCACCTAAATACTTTTCTTCTAAAAGTCCCATCTGCTCAGCCACTTGTCTGGCATAGCCTAAAAACTCTTTTCCCTCTGCTGAAAGAATGATTCCCTTATTACTTCGACTAAAAAGACAGATACCAATTTCACCTTCTAGTTCTCTTATGGCATTGGACAAGCTAGGCTGAGAAATAAATAGGGCTTTTGCTGCTTCACTCATTGAGCTACTATCAGCTACGGTAATCACATATTTTAATTGCTGTAATGTCATTTAAGTTGCCCCCATTCTCTCTTTCTAAGCTAAGCCATTTCCTATCTTTATAAC
>JAEZKI010000330.1 GCA_023415525.1 Bacillota bacterium
AAATAGCCTCGTTTAAAACTAATAAAGGCTGCCATCACCATGCCATAGGCTACAGATTCACCATGAGAGTATGTAAAATGACTCAGTGTTTCTATTGCATGCCCTAAAGTATGACCAAAGTTTAAAATCTTCCTCAAACCTTGCTCCATTTGGTCTTCTTCTACTACTTGGCATTTCACTCCACAGGAAATCTCAGTCATGTCTGCAAAAGTAGTTAAATCTCCTTCTAAAAGTTCCTGACGTTTCTCTTTCATTAACTCAAACAACTCTTTATTCGCAATGAGTGCATGTTTAATGGCTTCAGCTAATCCACCGATCATTTCTCTTTTAGGTAAAGATTGCAACGTCCCTACATTACTATAGACTAAAAGTGGATTATAAAAAGCACCTATCATATTCTTATAAGCCATAAAGTCAATACCCACTTTGCCACCTATACTACTATCGTTCTGAGCTAAAACAGTGGTTGGCACTTGTATAAAAGCAATCCCACGCATATAAGTGGCCGCTACAAATCCCGCCATATCACCGACTACGCCTCCACCTAAAGCAACAATTAAACTGCTTCTGTCTAATTGATGCGCTATAAGACGTTCATAAAGTTGGGTCACTGTCTCACTATTCTTAGAAGCTTCACCAGCTTCAAAAGTCACCTCTACAACAGGGGCTAGTGGGGCTAATTCTCTCTTAACAGCCTCTAAATAAAAAGGGGCTACATGACTATCTGTAATCACACAAATCTTACTAGGCCTTATAACTTGACTTACTAAAGAAGAAAGACCATTAAAATCTTGTGCAATGCAAATTTTATAGGGACGGTTTACCGTCTCTTTTAAACATCTCATTAACATTACTCATCTCCTAGTGGTAAATATTCTTTGGTATAATATTTATCTTCTACATTTAAAGGGAGAGGTTCAAAGCTTGGGCTTTCTGATGTCCCTGGCTTTTCAGTTTCTTCAGTCACAGACATTTCTTCTAGGCCTTCTTCCTCTATTCCTAAAACAACCTCACTTTTTTGAAGCATATCCAACTGTGCTAAAAGCATTTGTTTCATTTGAGAACGGTAAGCCAAATATTGGGCCTTAAGTTCTTCATTTTTTTGAGTCAATTCAAAGGCATCTTTACGCACTTGATCTAAAATTTTATTGGCACGTTCTTCAGCAGAAAAAATAATTTTTTCTGCGCGTTGCTCCGCATCCTTTTTCACTTGCTCAGCTTTCTCATAAGCTGTGCTCTTCGTATCTTGAGCTGTCTTATCAGCTAATACCAAAACATTTTGGATTGTTTCTTCCATGGTACGATAATACTGAATACTCTCATTTAATACATTTACTTTATCTTTTAAAGCATAATTCTCATTAGTGAGTTCTTGATAATTTTTAAGGACTTCTTCAAAAAAGTCGTTAACATCTTCTACTTGATAGCCACCTAACTTTGACTTTTTAAATACCTTATTTTGAATATCTACTGGTGATAACATGCGTTCTCCCCCTATATATATTTTTCAATGCAAATGTGCACACGCTCTTTTTTGGTCTGTCCATTAATCTGTTGTAATCTCATCTTGCCATACCCCCTCAGGCTTAATATATCTCCTTCTTTGAGCAGGGTACTTGACGTGACCTTTATACCATTACAAAGAGCTTTATCTCCTTGAATCAACTTCACACAGTTCCCTCGAGATATACCAAATCCTGCGCACAATACAGCATCTGCTCTTAAAGAAGCAACTGTTGTCTGAATCAGCTTAGTAGGCGGTTTAATGTCAGGAAGCTCTGAAAAAGGTACCTCTTCATTTTCATTTATACTGTACCTTCCAATTTGAGTTAATGCACAAGAAACATAGCTAGCCATGTTAGCCTTAAGGATTATATAAGCTTCGTTTGATGCAATAATAATATCTCCCACCACATCTCGCTGTAAACCTAATCCTAATAAAGCACCTAAGTAATCACGATGTGTAAGTGGCTTGCCGATACCTGTCTTAACTACTATTTTTAAACAACTAATAGGAGGCTCTGGTTCTAAATCATAAGGAGCTAAAATACCTATTATCTGCCTCTGCGCCCCTTCATAGCCTCCAAAATATTTACATGTTGTTAAATGGCTTGTCCCTATGTAACGCTCCACCATTTGTCTCATCCAAAGACCATCATGAAAATCAGTAAATTGAGAAACCTGTTGCTTTTCTGCCCGCAAGCTATATTCCAGAAGGGTCTTTATAAACTGTTTTTCCTTTGGGTCTTTTACCTGTTGCAATAGATCTTTTAGATCTTTCATTCTATCGTTCCTTTATTAAAGATTGCTTGTAAAAACAGACTTTTGCCTTAATTTATCGGGATTAATATGCACATTTTCAGGTGCAAAAATAAAAATATGATCCGTGATTTTTTCTACTGTTCCATTTAAAGCACAGCAAGCACCTGTTAAAAAGTCAACGGAACGTTGCATCTCATGTTGTGCTAATTTTTCCATATTAACAATAATAGGTTTTTTAGCTTTAATATAACCACAAATCTCACCTGTCATCTCGTAAGTAAGCATTGTAAAATTTAGAATTTCCATTTTGTTATTTTGATTAAGAGTCACAACCTTTGGTGTTTGTAAAGGCGACACATAACTTGTGGAACGAACAGGATGTTCAACTTCTCTCACATCTTCCTCTAAATCCTCATCATCATACTCGTCTTGTGGTGCAATTAAATTTTTGAATTTTGACATTAAACTACTCATAAGGTTCCTCCTCTATTTTCTCCTCATCAACTATGTGTAATTTCGGGCACCAAAAAGGGCTGTACCAATACGTACCATGGTAGCTCCCTCTTCAATAGCCACCTTATAGTCATTACTCATTCCCATTGATAAAATACGCATATTTATATTATCAAACTTTTGCTTTTGTATGTCAACTGATAAATCATAAAGTTGCTTAAATACAGGCCTATTATCTTCCGGATCATCTACATAAGGTGCCACTGTCATAAGACCTTCACAACGTACATGTGTAAGTCTAGAAATAAATTGGATATAATTCATGGTTTCTTCTAACTTAATACCACTTTTGCTCTCTTCTTGGGCAACATTTACTTCCAGTAAAATTCGGGTAACCACCTCTTTTTTTAAAGATTGCTTTTGAATTTCTTCTAGAAGTTTGAGGCTATCTACTGAGTGAATGAGGGCTACCTTTCCT
>JAEZKI010000355.1 GCA_023415525.1 Bacillota bacterium
ATGTATATCTTCCCTATGGTGTGAAAGAAAGTAAGACGAAATTTATGCTTGTAGAACCTAATAATGGAGGAAGAGTTAGTGATGATCATCGAATCCATGAAAAAGATGCTCAGGATTTAGTGAGATATGGAATATGTCATCAATTTGCTTATGAGCTTCAGACACCGTTACTTGTGCCTATTTTTGATAGACCCGAGAAGGATTGGAAAATGTACACCCATTCATTGGATAGAGATACATTAATGAATAAGGAAGGTGACTTAGCAAGGGTTGATTTACAACTTATAAAAATGATGGATGATTTAAAAGAGAGACTTGAAGACAAAGGAATAATAGTTGAGGATAAGGTACTTATGAGTGGCTTTTCAGCATCAGGGTCTTTTGTTAATCGATTTACAGCTCTGCATCCTGAAAAAGTACAGGCTGTAGCTGCAGGGGGAGTAAATTGTATGCCCATCATACCAGCTAAAGAATGGGATGGAGAGAAGGTGATTTATCCGATTGGTCTTTATGACATTGATCAAATAGCTAATATTGAATTTAACAAAGAGGAGTATATAAAAGTTCCTCAATATATTTATATGGGAAGTATAGATGATAATGATACTTTACCTTATGATGATGCCTTTGACCAAGAAGAAAGAGACCTCATTGTAAGATTCCTAGGCGAGGATATGCATGGACGCTGGGAAAAGGCAAAACTTATTTATAAGCAGTTAGGTATACCTGCAGAACTTATAATGTATGAAGGAGTAGGGCATGGAACAAATGATGAAGTGAGAAAGGATATTATTAAGTTCTTTAGAGATAATACAGAAAGTACGAATAACTGATAGGGGCATATGAAACGCCATTAAGAAGACTATAAGAATAATATTGCATATAGAAAGATAGAGTATATAAAAGGATATATTATATAAAAGGTATGTATAATAAATAGGTATTATATTTTTTGTCGAAAACAGTATATAATTTAAAAAAATAAGTGTTTATGTACATATTTCATAGAATATTTGCCATATAAGTGGTTATATTAAAAAATACTTTCTTGGTAGAGTAAGTTGTTTGTAGTTTAAATGATAATTCAATAAGAAATAACTAAACAAACTTGAATAAGAGAATAAGACTCATGTAGAGCTTCCAAATAAAGTTGTACATGAGCTTTTTTATTATTAATAACTTATTACTAGGTATAGGGGAGGAAGAAAACAATGAAGTATTATTTAATGGACACAGAAGATGTGTTTAAAACCATCAAAGGTGACAGCAAGGGTTTATCTCAAGAAGAGGCTAAGTTACGTTTAGAAAGAGATGGGAAAAACAAATTACAAGAGCCTGAAAAAATATCCTACTTCAAACGCTTCTTGAATCAACTTTGTGATCCTATGATTATTATTCTTATCGTTGCTGCCGTTATTTCAGGTATTACAGCAGCTTATGCCAATGAGTCTTTTGCAGATGTGTTTATTATTATGATTGTTGTTATGATTAATGCCATTCTAGGTGTTTATCAGGAGAGTAAGGCAGAGAAAGCCATAGAAGCATTACAGGAAATGGCTGCATCTACCTCAAAGGTATTAAGAGATGGTCAACTTTTAACAATAAAGAGTGAAGAACTGGTAAAAGGGGACATTGTCATCTTAGAAGCAGGAGATGCTGTTCCAGCGGATGCTCGTATTATAGAATGTGCAAGTTTAAAGATTGAAGAAGCTGCCTTAACAGGAGAATCTGTACCTGTTGATAAATTGTTGGATATATTATCTTTAGAGAATCAAAAAGAAGTTCCTCTAGGGGATCGAAAAAACATGGTATACATGGGTAGTACGGTAGTCTATGGCCGTGGTAAAGCTATTGTAGTAGAGACAGGGATGCAGACGGAAATGGGAAAGATTGCCGATGCATTGGCTAAAGCGGAAGAAGGAGAAACTCCTCTTCAAAGAAAGTTAGCAGGCTTAAGTAAAGTGTTAAGCTATGCAGTAATTGGTATTTGCTTATTTATTTTTGCTTTTTCACTTATAACAGCAAAAGATTTTTCAGGCGAAATGATTTTAAATACTTTCATGGTGGCAGTAAGCCTTGCAGTAGCAGCTATACCAGAAGGATTAGCAACGGTAGTTACCATTGTGCTTTCTATTGGTGTAACCAATATGTCTAGACGTCATGCAGTTATTCGTAAGTTAACAGCAGTAGAGACTTTAGGGTGTGCACAGATCATATGCTCCGATAAAACAGGAACTTTGACTCAAAACAAAATGACAGTAGTCGACTACTTTTCTGATGATAAACAATTATTAGGTACGGCTATGGCACTTTGTAATGATGCAGAAACTGCACAAGAGGGAGGAGCCATAGGTGAGCCAACAGAGTGTGCCTTAGTAAATTATGCAACCACATTAAATATTCATAAAAATAGATTAAAAAAAGAAAATCCACGTGTAGGAGAGGCGCCTTTTGATTCTGGACGTAAAATGATGTCCACAGTTCATGAAACAAAAGAAGGAAAATATGTTCAATATACAAAGGGAGCACCTGATGAGGTATTAAAGAAGTGTACCACCTATTTAAAGGATGGTCATGCAGTACCTCTTGATGAGGCTATGCGTCAGACTATTTTAAAACAAAATAAAGCAATGGCTGATAAGGCATTGCGTGTGCTTTGTGCAAGTCATAGAGTTTATGATGAAAAGCCAAAGTCTTTTGAAGCTACAGCATTAGAAGAAGATCTCACCTTCATTGGTTTAACGGGTATGATTGACCCTATTAGACCAGAGGTATTGGCTGCTATGGAGGAATGTAGGACAGCAGGTATTAAGCCTATTATGATTACTGGTGATCATAAGGATACAGCTATTGCTATTGCCATGGAATTAGGCATTATCCAAGATGCTACTCAAGCTATTACAGGAATGGAACTCAATGAATTGAGTGATGAAGCTTTACAAGAGAATATCGAAAAATATAGAGTGTATGCTCGTGTGCAACCTGAGCACAAAGTAAGAATTGTAAATGCTTGGAAGAAAAAAGGTAAGATTACAGCCATGACAGGAGATGGCGTAAATGATGCACCTTCTATTAAAAGTGCAGACATTGGTGTAGGTATGGGGATTACAGGAACAGATGTTACAAAGAATGTAGCGGATATGGTATTGGCCGATGACAACTTTGCAACGATTGTAGCAGCAGTAGAAGAAGGTAGAAAGATTTATGATAATATTCGTAAAGCCATCCAATTTTTGCTGGCCTCCAATCTAAGTGAAGTACTTTCTATTTTTGTAGCAACTCTTTTAGGGTTTACCATGTTGAAGCCTGTCCATCTTTTATGGATTAACTTAATTACAGATTGTTTTCCTGCTTTAGCATTAGGAATGGAAAAGGGAGAAGACGACTTAATGCAACGTAAACCACGTAATCCTAAAGATGGGATCTTTGCTGATGGATTGGGGTTTGGTGTTGTCTATCAGGGTATTTTAGTAACCCTATTAACTTTAGCTGCTTATTTTATAGGGCATTATATGGAATCAGGTCTATGGGAGATTACCAATAGTGCAGATGGTATGACCATGGCGTTTTTAACCATGTCTATGGCAGAAATTTTCCATAGCTTTAATATGCGTTCACAAAAGGCATCCATTTTCCATATGAAGCATCATAATGTTTATTTAATAAGTGCTATGATTTTATCACTTATGTTAACAACCCTAGTTATTTACGTACCATTTTTAAGACAAGCGTTTGAATTTGAACATATTTCTTTTGCAGAATATGGTGTGGCTTTAGTTCTAGCATTCTGTGTCATTCCTGTGGTTGAGGTTATTAAGTGGATTCAAAGAAAAGTAAGTTCTCATAAAGAATCTAATAAAGCTTCAATTTCTCTTTAAAAATAAATAGGAAGTTCTTCATAAAAACAAAAAGGGCATGTTACTCTTATGTTTATATGGCTTTTAACTTTTATAAATTTAGTGATTTTGATAATTAAAAAAATTAAAATATTATTTACAGATTTTAAGTAACAAAAAATGAGGTAGCCTCTTATAGCTACCTGAAAAATTCATAATACTTAAAAATGAGTAATAACCAAGCAATCATAATAATCCCCCTCTAAAACTTCTAGTTTATTATATTCCAGTTATAGAGTAGGATGACAGGTTTAGAAGCTGATTTTGTATGTATTTTCACTTACTATATGGTATAAGAGGTCTTTTACTTAGAGGGATAAGTAAGAGGCCTTTTTCCTTGGACTTAGGTTACTTGCTTGGAAGGTAAAGAATATAGTATGATAAAAGGGATAGCTTGATTTATGAAGTAAGTGAAAAAGCTTTGAGAAGAGAAAAATAGATAGGTATACATGAAGAGGAGAGATAGGGGATACTGACAGATAAAAGGAGATAGGTAGTTATGAACAGTCAAGCCATTTATTTTGCCAAGTTAAAGGAAGGAGCCATTATTCCTAGCAAGAGGGAAGAAGATGGAGCCTTTGATATTTATGCTTGTTTTGAGGAAGATTATATGTTATTAGAGCCCCATCAGACACTAATGGTGCCTACAGGTATTGCTTCAGCTTTTTCAGCTGATTATGTCGCTCTATTAAAGGAAAGAGGCTCTACTGGAACGAAGGGAATAGGGCAGCGAGCAGGTGTGATTGATTCGGGCTATAGAGGAGAATGGCTCATGCCTATAACCAATCATAATGAAGTCCCTCTTTTTATTATGAAGCAAGGGGGAAAAGTTCCTCCTGAACTAGAAGAAAAGCGACAGAGGGCTATAATTTATCCTTATGAAAAAGCTCTTAGTCAATGTATTTTAGTAGAAGTCCCAAAGCTTAAAATTAATGAAGTTTCTTATGAAACTCTTTTAGAATTTAAGTCCGAAAGAGGCACAGGTCGTTTAGGTTCTTCAGGTAAATAAAAGGGGTATGCCCATAATGCATAGAAGGAAAGGGAGATTAGGAGAGTAACATGTTTGAGGAGTTAAAATCTTGCCAATTATGCCCCCGAGCATGTGGGGTCAATCGTCTAGAAGGAAAACGTGGATTTTGTGGAGCAGGAGATACGGTAAAAGTGGCCAGGGCAGCACTGCATCAATGGGAAGAGCCTTGCTTATCTGGAACGAGAGGGTCAGGAACGGTTTTCTTTTCTTACTGTACTTTACGTTGTGTCTTTTGTCAGAACTATGAATTAAGTACCCAGGCAAAAGGAAAAGAAATAAGTTATGAGGAGTTAGCTGAAGTTTTTTTGAAGCTCCAGCAGCAAGGGGCTCATAATATTAATTTAGTGACACCTACCCATTATATTCCTCAAATTCGAGAGGCTCTTAAGTTAGCAAAACAGCAGGGACTTGATCTGCCTATCGTCTATAATACCAGTGGCTTTGAAAGAAGAGAAACCTTATCTACTCTCAGAGGACTCATCGCTATCTATCTTCCTGACTTTAAATATTTTAAACCCACTTATGCCAAGAAGTATTCCCATGCCCCGAATTATGTTTCTGCTGTGAAAGAAGCACTTGGTGAGATGGTTAGTCAAGTAGGCGATGCTACTTTTAATGAAGAGGGGTTAATGGTTAAAGGTGTTATTGTGAGACATTTAATGCTACCAGGACTTTTGTTTGATTCTAAAAAAATCATCACCTACCTTTATGAGACCTATGGTTCTCAGATTTATATCAGTATGATGAATCAATATACAC
>JAEZKI010000359.1 GCA_023415525.1 Bacillota bacterium
GCCTTGGTGTGTTGTTTCGATTCCTACCCCTTTGTGGAGCAAAAAGCTTTTTCCTAATGTTTCAGAAGAAGAAGGCGAAAAGCTTTTATGGGATAAGATTTTTGAAGCCACACGTATTCATGCAAAAGATCCTGTACAAGCTTGGAAGGAGCATGTAGCCCGTCTTGAAGAAAAGTGTCACTTCTTAAATGAAAAGAAGCTCTGTAAGCTTCATTATGTGGCACCAGGAACGGACCTTTGGGTAGAGCTTCCACCTGGACATATTTGGGAAGGTGGAGGAGAAAATAGCTCAAAAGGTATTTATTTTGTAGCCAATATGCCAACTGAGGAAATCTTTACAATGCCCTCTAAGTATGGTGTGAATGGCACCTTAGCCTCTACTAAACCCTTTAGTTACGGTGGAAACATAATTGATAATTTTGTACTGACCTTTGAAAAGGGCAAAGTAGTAGCTTGTCAGGCCGAAGAAGGAGAAGAACTACTTAAAAAATTACTTGAAACAGATGAAGGGGCTTCGTATCTCGGTGAAGTGGCTCTCGTTCCTCATAGTTCCCCTGTTTCGGGTACAGGCATGCTCTTTTTTAATACCTTATTTGATGAAAATGCTTCTTGTCATTTTGCTTTTGGGAATAGTTATCCTACCACATTAAAAGGAGGAACCACTATGACAGAAGAAGAACTAGAAGCTCATGGGGCTAATACCTCCATGATTCATGAGGATTTTATGGTAGGTGGTCCTCATTTAAGCATAGAAGGTTTTACGGAAAAGGGAGAAAGCTTTTATCTTTTTAAAGAGGGAGAATGGGCTTTTTAGAGAAAAGGCCTATTATAAACAAAAAGGTATGTTTTAAAAAAATAGCCACATACTAAGAGGAAGAAAACAATAGGAAGGATGACAAGCAAGATGAGAGCCCCTATAGCCAAACCTCTTACTGGTGAAAATAACAAAAGGCTAAATAATAAAGAACCTATCCACAGTGAAGCAACAGCAGCCATTCTTAATGTAAAGGAACAACTGCCCCATTCAAGGGTGGCTTTACCTGGAGAAGACGAGGTTGTAGAAGCAAAAGACTGGGTAGATAATGGGAGTAGGCTTTAAAATAATGAAAAAAGAAAAGGGAGGGGAAGAGATTGAGTAAGAGTAAAATTCTAGAAGTAACAGCCTTAGTAAAAACACGTTTTTTAGGGCTATATGATGTGGTCTATCTGAATAAAATAGGACAAGAAAAGCATTGGGTAGTAGCTTCTCGTAAAAAGGAGGAGGACTTGAGAAAGCTTTATTTAGAGGGAGAAACAGATGCCACTGATGCTGTCGTTATTGTAGCCTATCATGAAGAAGAACATAAAATTGTTATTATTAGACAGTTTAGAGTACCTATTAATGATTATATTTATGAGTTGCCTGCAGGACTCATTGATTCCAAGGAGGATAGTGAGACGACTCTCCGAAGAGAATTAAAGGAAGAGACAGGCTTAGAATTAGTACGTGTTTTGGAAACATTAAGTTTAGACAAAACCTATCTTTCACCTGGACTAACGGATGAATCTGTTGCTTTTATGTACTGTACATGTAAGGGGGAGTTACAGAAAACCTACTTAGAAGCAGATGAAGAAATCGAGGCACTTCTTTTATCCCAAGAGGAAGCCAAGGTACTTTTAGAAAAGGGAGAAAAAATGGATATAAAGCTAGTGATTATTCTTAGAAGCTTTATAAGCTTAGGGAAAAAGCTTTTTCATGAAATATAAAATCAAGATAAACTTGATGAATTTTTAAATTTGAGTTATACTAGTTGGACTAAGAAGGCGGTACCGACTTTATAAACTGAGAATTATTTTTTAAAAGTTCCATGTAAATGTTTAAAGAGTAAGTGTAATGACTTCATTCTTAGAGAGAAGGAGTTGTTACACTTCTTTTAGTCTAAAGGGTTTAAAAGAAGGAAAGTGCATAAGCTTAATAAAAACAGGTTAATTTAACACAAGATGAAGACTTATCAAAAAGATAACCAAAGAATGAGGTGACAAGATGCGAATAGTTATTATAGGTGGTGTAGCAGCAGGAATGAGTGCAGCAGCCAAACTTAAAAGATTAAAGCCAGAGGATGAAGTGGTAGTTTATGAAAAAACAGATATTGTATCCTTTGGAGCCTGTGGACTTCCTTATTATGTAGGCGGTTTTTTTGAAGACGAACAACAAATGATTGCTAGATCAAAAGAGGCTTTTCAAAAGAGTGGTATTGATTTACAAACAGAGCATGAGGTTTTAGATGTTGACTTTTCCAACAAAAAACTTCAAGTCAAAAATCATTTAATCCAAGATGTTTTTGAGGATTACTATGACAAGCTCCTTATTGCTACAGGAGCCAGTAGTATTATTCCACCTATTCCAGGAATTGGGCTTAAAAACATTAGCACATTAAAAAGTATGGAAGATGGTGTTGTACTGAGAGCACGACTAAGGGAAGAAAAGTGTAAAAAGGTGGTTGTAATTGGTGCAGGGTTTATTGGTATAGAGGTAGTGGAAGCTCTTAAACATATGGGAAAGGAAGTTTGCCTTGTAGAAAGAGAAGATCGCATTTTAAAAAAGGTAATGGATGCAGAAATCACTTCCATTTTAGAAGAAGAGCTCAAGACACAAGGAGTGGACCTCTACTTAAATGAAGAGGTCATCCGTTTTGAAGGGACAGAAAAGATAGAGAAGGTTATAACGAATAAGAGGACATTAGAGGCAGATGCTGTTATTTTATCCATAGGCTTTAAACCCAATACAGGCTTTCTAGAACATACCCCTATTGAGCGTGCACCCAATGGAGCCATTGTAGTGGATGCAGAAGGAAAAACATCTATAGAAGGCGTTTATGCAGAAGGAGACTGTGCAACGATTTGGCATGCCCTCATGAAGAAGGCAGTTTATGTACCACTTGCCACAGGTGCTAATAAATTAGGGCGCATTGTAGGTGAAAACTTGGCAGGTAAAGAGGTAGCTTTCCAAGGCTCTTTAGGGTCTAGCTGCATTAAGGTACTTGAAATGGAGGCCGGACGAACAGGTTTGACAGAAGAAGAAGCCCGATTAGAAGGCTTTGATTATAAAGTGGCCTTCATAGAGGACAGAAATCAAACAAGTTATTATCCAGGTGGCAATAAGATTTATGTGAAACTAATCTATGAGAAGGATACCTATAAGCTTTTAGGAGGGCAAGTAGCTGGCTATAAGGATGCCGTGCAACGTACCAATGTATTAGCAGCTTGTATTTATGCAGGGCTTACTACCAAGGAGTTAGGTCTATTAGACCTTTGTTATGCACCACCTTTTTCTCGAACATGGGATGTGCTTAATGTAGCAGGAAATGTATGTAAATAAGGAGGACAAACAAAATGAGCGACAGTACATTTTTATCACAATTTTTACTCATTACAGATTGGAGGACTTTGTTATTTATAGGTATCCTCATTCTTTTGTTTGTAGTGGTTTTTAGAATGCAACAAAAGAAAGTCAAATTCTCAGTACGCATGATTGTCTGTACTTTAATTGGACTTGTTTTAGGTATTGTTATTCAAGGGGTAGCAGGTTTTCCTGATGACCCTAGTCAGGTTACTTGGCTAAAGGAGTTATCTAAATGGTATGGTTTAGTGGGGTATGGCTTTATAGACTTACTAAAGATGCTGGTTGTACCTATGATTTTTGTTTCCATTGTAAGAGTGATTATGAATACAAAAGGAAACAATTTAGGAAAGTTGACTTCTCGCACCATAGGTACACTATTAGGAACAACAGCGCTATCCGCTATTGTGGGTATTTTAGTAGGCAATTTTATGAATTTAGGTGTAGGTCAGAGTTTAGCCAATCAAACAGCAGAGCTGAGAGAGATTACACCTATAGTAGATACATTAAGAGGGTTACTACCTGCTAATCCTGTTCAAGCTATGGCTGAGGCTAATGTAGTGGCTGTTGTCATCTTTGCAGCTTTCTTGGGAATGGCCATAAGGCGCCTTAGCAAAAAACATGCAGAAGTGATCAAGCCTTTTGTAGATTTAGTAGAAGCTTTTTATAAGATTATTGTAAGTGTAGCCATGACGGTTATTAAATATATGCCTTATGCTGTAATAGCCCTTTTAGCCAATACATTAGTGGCGAGAGGCGTAGGGGCTTTACTCAATGTAATAAGTTTTATTATTGCCTTATATGTAAGTATTATCATTATGTTTATAATTCATCTACTTATTGTAATGGCTTGTGGATTAAATCCCCTTAAGTATGTGAGAAATCTTATGGAACCTCTCCTTTTAGCCTTTACTTCACGTTCTAGCTTAGGAACATTGCCTGTAACCATAGAAAAGCTTACAGAAAATGCTGGAGTGGAAGAAGGAGTAGCTAGCTTTGTAGGAAGCCTTGGCTCCAATATGGGAATGAACGGATGTGCAGGCATTTACCCTGCCTTAATGGCAGTCACACTGGCCAATATGAGTGGGACAACTATGGATTTTAGCTTTTATATGATGTTACTAGTGGTTATTACTGTTAGCTCCTTAGGCATTGCAGGTTTACCTGGTACAGCAACCATTGCCGTTTCAGTTGTTATATCAGGAGTAGGTTTAGGAGGCTATTTCCCCTTAGCAGGAGGAATATTGGCCATTGACCCTGTTTTGGATATGGGACGTACTATGCTTAATGTAAACGGAACCATGGTAGCAGCCACTGTAGTAGCTACTTCTTTAGGAGAACTAGATAAAGAAAAATATAATGAACCTCTTTATTAGAAATAAAAGCCTTGTTAAATAAAGGGTTTCGAAAGATAATGCAATGTAATCTATAATTTATATTGCATTATTTTTAATATTATATTAAAATACATACAAATAATAAACGAGTAGCGAGAGCAAAGGGGCTTTCCGAAAAGTATGCCATGTACTTATAGGAGGGCCCCTTTTACTACAAAACATTATTTTTAATATTCAGTATGCGATACTTGTTTATTAGGCAAAATGAGTAAGGGTTATCTATTAAAGGAGGGATATAAGTATGAAATTAAGAAAGATCATGGTAATTGGAATGAGTGCAGCAATGGTTTTAGGAATGGGGGGTTGTGGAAGTAAGGAGGTAAAACCTACTTCAACAAGTGAAAGTGAGGCGCCAAGTAAAGCAGAAGCTTCAACAGGAGATACCATTAAAGTAGGGTTAATAACACCTAAAACAGGTCAAGTGGCTCAATATGGTATTGCTGTAGAAAATGCCAGTATGCTTGCCGTGAAGGAAATTAATGAAGCAGGAGGCATCAATGGTAAGCAAATTGAACTCATTTCCTATGACAATAAGGCTGATGCCACAGAAAGTATTAACTTATTTAATCGATTAGTAGACAATGATAAAGTTGTAGCGCTCATAGGTCCAGTTATTTCTTCTACCTCATTGGCTGTTGCGCCTCTAGCAGAAGAAAAGGGTATCCCTATGATTACACCAACAGGCACGAATCTAGATATTACCCCTGATTATGATTATGTATTTAGAGCGTGTTATACGGATCCTTATCAAGGAGGAATAATGGCTAAATTTGCAGCAGAGAATTTAAAAGCAAAAAAAGCAGCTATTCTTTTTAATACAGGGGACGACTATTCCACAGGACTTGCAGTTGCTTTTAAAGAAACCTTTGAAGCAGCAGGTGGAACGATTACCAACTATGAAGGTTATACGGCAGAGGATAAAGATTTTAAGGCAGTTTTAAGTAATATCAAGACCAATGCCCCTGATGTACTCTTTAATCCAGACTATTACAATACGGTTGGACTTATTGCTGGGCAAGTAAAGGAAGCCGGCCTTGATACAGTCATGATTGGTGGAGATGGATGGGATGATGTGCAAAAAGAATATGGGGATGTAACAGAAGGCTATTACTTTGCTAATCACTATGCTTCTGATGATACAGACCCTATTGTACAAAGCTTTGTACAATCCTACAAAGACACTTATGGCGATACACCTAATGCTTTAGCAGCCCTTGGTTATGATGCTACAAAGATTATGATTAAAGCCATTGAGGCAGCCAATAGTGAAGAGGGAGAGGCTATTCTTGAAGCGCTTAAAGCAACAGATTTAGATTGTGTAGCAGGTCATGTTACTTTTGACGCTGTAGGCGATCCTCAAAAGGCTGTATCTATCCTAAAAATTGAAGGTGGCAAGCTAAAACTCGAAACTAAGATTTCTAAATAAGTTCCTATTTAAGAGAGTTTTTTCTTCTTTTTAAGACAGTTACTTTCTTCTATTTAAGGTGTTTATTTTCTAACTATTGCAGTTTTATAGCTAATAAAAAACTTTTTTATTGAAAAATGTTAAATATTATATTACAATACAATAAGTTAAAAGCTTGTGAATAACGGCTTTAATCTAAGAGACGTTTCTCAAGTAAATTACTTAGAAACGTTCTTTTGGTGTTTAGCATAAGCAAAATCTCAACCAATAAGTAAAAGATGTGGAGAATAATGAGGAGGAAAGTAAGATGACTTTAAAGAAGATAGCAGCCATTACTCTTAGTACTTTAATGGCAATAGGAACTGTAGGCTGTGGTGCTAAAGCACCAAGTAGTGAGGCAGGAAAAGAAGCGGCTTCAGGCGAAGGAACAATCAAGATTGGTCTTATTACACCTAAAACAGGTGCAGTTGCTCAATATGGATTAGCTGTAGATAATGCAACAGCTTTAGCTGTTGATGAGATCAATAAAGCAGGCGGTATTAATGGTAGACAAATCGAACTCATTTCTTATGATAATAAAGGAGATGCTACAGAAAGTATTAACCTCTTTAATCGTCTAGTAGATAATGATAAGATTGTTGCTTTATTAGGACCAGTTATTTCAAGTAATGCATTAGCTATTGCACCATTAGCTGATGAAAAAGGCATTCCTATGATTACACCAACTGGAACAAATCTTGATATTACACCAGGATATGATTATGTTTTTAGAGCTTGCTATACAGACCCTTACCAAGGAGGAATCATGGCCAAATTTGCTAGTGAAAACCTCAAGGTAAAAAAGGCAGCTATTCTTTATAACACAGGTGATGACTATTCTGTAGGTCTTGCAAAAGCTTTCAAAGAAACATTGGAAGCAGCAGGTGGTACAATTACTAGTTATGAGGGTTATACAGCAGACGATAAAGATTTCAAGGCTGTATTAACAAATATCAAGGCTACTTCACCAGAAGTATTATTTATCCCAGATTACTATAATGCAGTAGGTCTTATTGCTGGACAAGTTAAAGAAGTTGGTTTAGATACCATTATGCTTGGTGGCGATGGTTGGGATGGTGTACAAGAAAACTATGGTGAGGCAACAGAAGGTAGCTATTTTGCCAATCACTATGCAGCAGATGATACAGCGGACATTGTTAAAAACTTTGTAGAGAGTTATACAAAAATGTTTGAAGGTACAAGACCAAATGCTTTTGCAGCACTTGGCTATGATGCTACTAAGATTTTAGCAGCTGCTATTGAAAAAGCAGGAACAGAAGATAAAGCAGCTATTAAGGATGCTATTGCTGCTACAGATATGGAATGTGTAACAGGACATGTTACTTTTGATGAAAATGGTGATCCACAAAAATCTGTTACTGTTTTAAAAATGAAAGATGGCGTATCTGTTCTTGAAGCCAAAGTTCAATAACATAGTTTAAAACTCTATAGCACGGTACGTAGCATTTACATAGAGTGTAAGATAGGGGAGAAACAACTTTGTTCTCCCCTTTTATAATCAAACAACTAAGATAAGGGGGAGGAAAATGAATCAATTCGTTGAACAAATTATTTATGGGATACAATTAGGAAGTATTTATGCCTTGATTGCTTTAGGGTATACAATGGTTTATGGTATTGTTAAACTGATTAACTTTGCTCATGGGGATATCTTAATGATGGGTGCTTATTTTGGCCTATTAAGTGTAACGACTTTAGATATACCTTTTGGAGCAGCTATTATTATATCAATGGTGAGTTGTGCTGTCATTGGTATTGTTATTGACTTAGTGGCCTACAAACCACTTAGAAATGCCCCTCGTATTTCCGCACTTATTACGGCTATTGGTGTGAGCTTATTCTTAGAAAACATTTATCGTGTTATGTTTGGAGCGGAAACACGTAAAATGGTTATTCCTGCTAGCTTAACCCAAACACTTGCTATAGGAAATATAAAAATATCATATGTAACGATTTTGACAGTTTGCTTAACTATAATATGTATGATTGTTCTTCAATTAGTTGTTAAGAAGACAAAAATAGGGAAAGCTATGCGCGCTGTATCGGAAGATCAGCAAGCAGCCAGACTTATGGGAGTGAATGTTAATTTAACAATTTCCATGACTTTTGCTTTAGGTTCTGCACTTGCTGCATTAGGGGGCGTTCTTTATAGTGTAACCTATTATCAGGTAGAGCCTTACATGGGAATGATGCCAGGCCTAAAAGCCTTTGTTGCAGCAGTATTAGGTGGGATAGGT
Source organism: Bacillota bacterium (assembly GCA_023415525.1). Classification (GTDB taxonomy): domain Bacteria; phylum Bacillota; class Clostridia; order Lachnospirales; family Cellulosilyticaceae; genus Sporanaerobium. The sequence goes on from JAEZKI010000359.1 coordinate 8,479, forward strand.
ATTATTCCGGGGGCTATGTTTGGAGGTTATGCTTTAGGACTTATTGAGAACCTTGCTAAGGCTTATATTTCTTCAAGCTGGTCTAATGCCATTGCTTTTGGTATTTTAATTTTGATTTTACTCTTTAAGCCAGCTGGATTATTTGGTAAAAATGTCAGAGAGAAAGTGTAGGTGAAGAGCATGAAGAAGTGGCAAGAGTATATCACCACCTTTGTAGGTGTGGTTTTATTATTTGTTCTATTTGAACTATTAATGGCGCAAGGTATTATTAATAACTATATATCTGGTGTTATTGTCCTCATTGGAATCAATATTATAGCAGCAGCTAGTTTAAATATTGCAACAGGTTATTTAGGACAATTGGCATTAGGCCATGCAGGTTTTATGGCAATTGGTGCTTATTCGGCTGCTTTTATTATGAGAGTAGCTAAGCTTTCTGGCCTTAGTAATACAGATGGTATAGTGGTTTTAATTATGATAGGTGCATTGGTTTTTGCAGGAATTATGGCCGCCCTATTTGGCGTTTTAATTGGTATTCCAGCCCTTAGATTACGTGGGGATTACTTAGGTATTGTAACCCTTGGTTTTGGAGAAATCATTCGTATTGCTATTTTTAATCTTGATTTTGAAGTTATGGGTTTCCAGTTTACAGGTGGTGCAAGAGGCTTTAGAGGTTATTTAGGCTATATGAATTTTGAATTCATTTTTTGGGTAGTTATAGTTGTTTTAGCCATTTTATATCTTATTATTCGCTCAAGACATGGGCGAGCTATTCTTTCTATTCGAGAAGATGAGATTGCAGCAGAAGCTGTAGGTGTTCCTACTACTTTTTATAAGATTTTTGGCTTTGCAACATCCGCTTTTTTTGCAGGAATTGCAGGAGGTTGTTTAGCTTTTTATCAAAAGATGATAGATCCTAAAAAGTTTACTTTTATGTACTCTGTAGAGATTTTCATTATTGTTGTATTAGGGGGTATGGGAAGTTTAACAGGAACGATTGTAGCAGCTATTATATTAGGGATTCTCAATGAGTTCTTACATGTTATTGATCAGTGGCGTCTTGTTATTTACTCCGCACTACTTATTATTATGATGATCTTTAGACCAGAAGGTTTATTAGGAAGCAAAGAGTTTTCTTTTATAGGATTAATTAAAAAATTATGGTATAAAAAAAATAATAAAAAGTCTTCTGGCGTACAGGAGGTGGAATAATGGCTCTATTAGAAACGAAAAATTTAGGAATAAGTTTTGGTGGTTTAAAAGCTGTTGATGAATTTGAAGTGAGTATAAATAATCATGAGTTAGTGGGTCTTATTGGGCCCAATGGGGCAGGTAAAACCACTATTTTTAACTTGCTAACAGGGGTGTATCAGCCTACACAAGGGGATGTCCTACTGAATGGGGAGAGTATGGTTGGTCTTACACCCAATCAAATTGTAAAAAAAGGTTTAACAAGAACCTTCCAGAATATCCGACTTTTTAAAGGTTTAAGTGTTTTAGATAATGTAAAAATTGCTTTTCATCACAAGATGAGTTATAGCG
>JAEZKI010000361.1 GCA_023415525.1 Bacillota bacterium
TAACTAAGCTGGGATAAAATGCACATTATGCTGGCTTGTTTGTGTGCAATGAGATACAGGGAAAATAAATCTAAAAACCTGCAAGAAAGCTATTGATTTTTCTTAGCAGGTTTTTATTAACAAAAATTAAGATGTATTCCTACATAAAGTGTGTTAAAATGTGTTAAGTACAAATAGGGTTAATTATTATAAAAAACGAGGAAGTTTATGGAAGAGAAAAAAAGTTCACAGAGCCTCATGAAAGGGGCCATGATTTTAAGTATAGGCATTTTTGTGAGCCGTATTATTGGCTTACTTTATCGTATTCCCATTACGAATATTATTGGGGACGAAGGAAATGCACTTTATAATATAGCTTATACGATTTATGCGAATCTATTAGCCTTAACTGCTATTGCTATGCCTGGTGCGCTTTCAAAGTTGGTCGCCGAGCGAGAGGCCGTAGGTGACTATCGTGAAGCTTACCATGTCTATCGTATTACCCTGAGATACTTTACCTTGCTAGCAGGTGCATTAGCCATTTTAATGGCTATAGGAGCACCTTGGATTAGTCGTGTGTTTTATCCAGGGCAGAATGTTACCATGCCCATTCAAGCTCTTGCCCCCACTGTTGTCATTGCTACAGTGATTGCCGTTATGCGTGGTTATTTTCAAGGACGAAGTAATATGGTGCCTACAGCCCTTTCACAAGTTATAGAGCAGGTTTTTAATGTTATTTTTAGCGTTCTTTTAGCCTATATGCTAGTAGATATTTCTCTTGAAGCAGGTGCGACTGGAAGTACTTTTGGAACAGGTATTGGTACTTTAGGGGCTTTTATGGTGCTTCTTTTTGTTTACTATAAAGAAAAACCTCAAATAAAAAAGCAGATGCGAAATAGTCCCCATGGGAAGAAGGAAGGCACTTGGGCTATTTTAAAGCAGATTTTAGTGATTATGGTCCCTATGGTGATTACAACTTCTGTTTTTTCTGTTATGACAGCAATAGACCAAAGTATGATTACCCGTTTTCTACCCCGTTCTATAGATTACCTAAAAGCTCATGAGATGACATCTTTTATACCTTTAGAGCAAGCAGCTGAATTAGAGACGGGTGTGGTGATTAGCAAACTTTTAGGTCAGTTTGGTTTTCAATATACGACTTTTATCAATATCCCTATTAGTTTAGTTCTGCAGTTAGCAGCAGCATCTGTGCCAGCTATAGCGGCAGCTATGGCTATGGGGAATTATAAAGAAGTACGCCATAAGACACGATTAATTTTTAAAATTGGATTAATGGTAGCTGTACCTTGTAGCATCGCTTTTCTACTTTTTGGTGAACCTATTATTGCGCTTGTTTTAAAACGACCTACAGGAGGCAAGCTCTTAGCAACAGGAGGTTTAGGTTTAATATTTATTACACTGGCACAGCTCAGTGCAGGTATTTTACAAGGGATGGGCAAGCCTCAAGTTGCAACCTTCAATGCACTTGTGGCTTGTGTTATAAAAGTAATTTTTAATTTTATAGGTCTTTCTATTCCTGTCTTAAATATTTATGGTTTTATTCATAGTATAACATTGTGTTATTTGATTTATGCTATTTTAAATATACACTATTTAACGAAACTTCTTCACTTCCGTTTCAACTGGAAAAAACTATTGTTTAAGCCTTTAGGGAGTAGCCTAGTAATGGGAATTATTTCTTTCCTTTTTTATGCTTTACTAGAGCAGTTCTTACCAGGCTCGAGATGGAATATGCTTTTGGTAATCCCTATAGCCATGTTAACTTATTTTATTGTAGGATTACGAACAGGAGTCATTACCAAACAAGATTTGCTCTACTTACCTGGAGGTAAAAAAATATTAGTTTTTTTAAGTGAGAAATAGTTAGAGACTGATAAAAAAATTGGTGTAAGTGTATAAAAAAAATAATTTTAGACATAATTCCAATAAGTAGCTTTTTATTTGTATTTAAGGAAGTGGATTATGTTTAAAAAAAATCAGTATATAAGGCTGTTATTAATAGGAGTGGGTGTTTTTATCTTTACTTTTTTTATCGCCTATTTTGTTTTTAGAAATTTAACGCCAGCTCCGAGTGAACTGGTTTTGAAAAAAACAGGACAAGGAGTTGTAGAAGTAGATAGCCAAGGGGTTAAAGTACAAGAGCAAAATGAAGTACAAGGGGAGAGTACCCAGGTAAGATGCATTCAACCTACGACAACCATTCAGCTTTTAATTGCTAACCAAGAAGGAAAGCTTATAGAAGAGTATACACTAGATCCTCTCACTCTTATGAGCTATGATGAACGAACACTTAAGCAGCGATTTAATCCTTGTGAGTTATTAGCTTTTAGTGAGGAGAAGGTTATTCTGAAAAAGACAGTGGATAGACCTTTACAAGAACCAAGCTATACTTTAGGTGTTCAAGAAGGCATGCTCTGTATTATTGAAAGAGGCGAGAAAGAACAATGGATTAAGTTAGGAGTTGATGCGAGACAGTTTTCAAGGCAAACGTATAGTGCCTTATTAAAGGAGTCTATTGGTATCACCTCCCAGGAAAAAGAAAAATTATTGAAGAATGCAACCTATATAGAAACGATTTTACAATCTTATGAAGAAGAATAAGGCTGCCCAGAAGGCAGCCTTATTCCGGTAGAGGATATGTTATAGAAAGGGTGAAAAATAGGATGGAGCTTATTGTAGTAGGTGGAGGCGCAGCAGGAATGATGGCCAGTATTGTAGCAGCCAGACAAGGCATACAGGTACTCCTTATAGAGCGCCTTAATCGTGTAGGGAAAAAGCTATTAGTCACAGGTAATGGCCGCTGTAATTTGACGAATGTAGAAGTTCATAAAGGTGACTATCATACAACTGGGAAGGCTGATTTTTCTCAAGCCCTTGAGAAATTTGATGCTTTAGAAACCCGTCATTTCTTTGAAGAATTAGGTATTATGCCTCTTATAGAAGGTAAAAAAGTTTATCCTCTTTCTGAACAGGCTTCCAGTGTTTTAGATGTATTACGTATGGAAATGAAGCACCTGGGGGTTGTTGAGCAAACAGATACACCTATTATAAAGTTGAGGCAAAAGGCTGGGCTTTGGGAGCTTACAGCAGAAGATGGCACTACATACAAGTCAAAGAAGGTGATTTGGGCCACAGGAGGGCTAGCAGGTGGCTTAAGCTTTGGGTGTGATGAAGAAGGTTATAAGGTTTTAAATCAAGTAGGTCATAGCTTAGTAAAACCTTTTCCTACCCTTGTTCATATTGTTTCACCTTCAGCTTATTGTAAGATGTTAAAGGGTGCTAAAATAAAGGGTATGGCTTCTATTTGGGTGAGTGGTAAGAAAAGGCGAGAAGCAAAAGGGGAGATTCTTTTTACAGAGGATGGTCTCTCAGGTCCACCCATTTTTCAATTAAGCCGCTTGGCAGCAGAAGCTAAATTAAAGGGACAAGCTTGCGAGGTGCGCTTAGACCTCTTTAGTCACAAGTCTCAAGAAGACCTTATAGGCTTGCTGTATGAGCGAATAGCTCAACATCCCGAGCGTTCCATTGAGGAACTCTTTACGGGTATTCTGCATAAGCGTATTATCTTAGCTTTATTAAAATACGTAGGACTTTCACAAAGGCATGGTTCTTGTGAAGAGCTAGAGTATGATGAAATTCTTCACTTAGTAGAAGGCATGAAGGCTTTTACTTTTGAAGTGCAGGGCACACGAGGCTTTAAGCATGCACAAGCTACGGCAGGCGGCATTTCTATCGATGAAATCGATATGGAAACAATGGCTTCAAAAAAAGTAAAAGGCCTCTATTTAGCAGGTGAGGTCGTAGATATAGATGGGGATTGTGGGGGTTTCAATTTGCAGTGGGCATGGTCTTCTGGGTATTTGGCCGGTTTAAGTGCGAGTAAAAGAAATGAGGAATAAGACATGATACGTGTACAAGATATTAAACTTACTTTAAAAGAGGATGTAAAAGACATTCCCCTTAAAGTAGCTAAGAAACTTAAAATAAAAACAAGTGACATCCTAAGTTATACACTTTT
>JAEZKI010000410.1 GCA_023415525.1 Bacillota bacterium
CTCAAGAACCTTAGAAGAAGTAGCAAGCTATATAAGTTCATTTTATAAGCCAGCAAATGATAAGCTCATCCCCTATTTAGAAGAGGTGGAAGGCCTTATGATGATGAAGGATAAGGAGGGAAAAGAGTTTCCTTTAGTGCTACTCAAATACTATCTTTCTGAATATATGCGAATAAAAGAAATTCAGCTTTTAGAGCCCTGTGAAGCAGTGAAAAAACTTATGGATGAAGGACAGTTAAGGTTATTTACAAATGAACTTTATGATAAGTGGATGAAGGAGGGCGCAGACACTAAAAAGAAGAATATCCTTATTTTATATGCTCTTAATGGGGAAAATACAGAGCTTGTTACACTTAAAAAGCAAATTGACGAATGGACTGAGAACGCTAGGGGGGCATTGGCAGCCTTTGCAGTAACAGCCATGGCTATCAAGGGGAGTGGCATGGCTCTTATGCTTACAGATGGTATTGCCACAAAGTGTAAGAATAAACAGGTGAAAGCAGCTGCTGCAGAGGCACTGGACCTTGCAGCCAAGGCAAGGGGCTTATCAAAGGAGGCACTAGTAGATAAGATTGTACCAACACTAGGCTTTAATGAAAATAGAGAACTGCATCTATCCTATGGAATACGTGACTTCAAGGCAAAGCTGACACCACAAATGGAAATTATACTTTTTGATGAAGAAAAACAAAAGGTCATTAAGTCCTTGCCAAAGCCAGGAGTTTCTGATGATGAGGAAAAGGCTCAAGTAGCTAAGGAAACCTTTACTGGACTCAAGAAGCAACTTAAAACCATTCTGGCAACTCAGCAGCAGCGATTAGCTAAGGCCTTACTTACAGGACGAAGCTGGCAGCAAGAGAGTTGGAGGGAATTATTTGTAAAAAATCCTATTATGAATAGCTTTGCCATTAGCCTTATTTGGGGTGAGTACAATCAAGAGGGTGATCTTTTGGGAACCTTTAGATATATGGAGGATGGTAGCTTTAACACAGTGGAAGAAGAGGAGTACAGCTTAAGCGAGGGCACAGCTATTCGATTAGTTCATCCTATGGATTTAAAGGAAGAAGAAAAGGTAGCTTGGGAACAGCAGCTAGAAGATTATGAGATTACTCAGTCTATTTTACAACTAAGTATGCCTATCTATACTTTGGAAAAGGAAGATGAAAAAGAGAGAACTTTTATGAAGTACAAAGATAGTGAAGTGTATTATGGTAAAGTGATTGGGATTATGAATAAACATGAATGGCTAAAGACCAGTGGACTAGACGGAGGTTGTGCTGAAGGCTTTTATTATGAAGATAAGACTTCTGGAATAGGGATGCTGCTTAGGCTAGATAATTTCTTTATGACCATGGAAGCAATAGATACAGTGAGAATAAATGAACTTATTTTCTACAAAGGTGGAACTTTTAATGTAAATGACTACTACATCGAAAAGGAGATGGAAAATAACATAATCCCTCTTAAAGATGTTCCAGCAAAAGTATTAAACCTAGGTCTCACCATTATTCACTTACTTATATCAGAAAAAGAGGGAAAATAAAATAGCCTTAAATAGTGTTCAAGGGAGAGAGGGGATTTTATGTTAGATAAAGAGATTGAGGAAAAACTCTATAGTGGACTAAGTTGCTATAAGTTAAATGCAGGTGTGAGCAAGCAGATAATAGACTATATTGGAGGAGAGATAAAAGAAATTAAACTCTCCCCATGCTCAAAATATGGGGATGGGAAGATGATGAAAACCATAAAGGAACTATTGGAACAAGGAAAAGAAGAGGTGGCGCTAAGAGGTTACTTTGTAATGGCCTTATTAGATCCTATAGTTTTTTATGTTACCACCACCTCTGTTGGTGAAAAGAATTATTATGAGCTTTATCATAAAATAGGAGTTGATCCTCATAGTGTTGTACGAGAAATAAGTGAGGATAGAGATAGGGAGTTGGATTGGCAGATAGAAAGTGTTTTTTATCGGATTAAAGAAAAAATTAATGACTATGAAGAGAGAAAGGAGACTTCCCTCATAGGTCAAGCGGATACCTATTATGGCAGTGCGTTTAAAAACTATTTGCTAGAACTTAAAAAGAACAGTAAATGCATTAAACCTATTATACTTTATATAGAAGGTATGGGGGCGGTGCAAAGGGATACCCCTCTATCTGAAGAGATGAAAGCTTTAGAAGAAGACATAGAGCAGGTTATGCTAGCTGTTTATGATAATCCTAGAGATTTTATAGCGGGTTACACTAAGAGTGAGAAAAGGGCACTAAGTGCAACAGCTATGTCCTTTTCTATACTTCTTTATAAGAAGTCCGATAAGCTCCGTGACCTTTTAATTCAGCAGATTGAACTAAGTGGCTTTGAATTTTTAGAAGACCTATTTTCTAGAGTATATGAGCAAAACAAAATAGAAAAGGTGAATCAGTTACTAGATGAAGCCAAGATGCCATATTCCTTAAAAATAACTTACTATGTTGAACAGACGCTAAAGGGTAATCTTTCTTCATACTATGATAAATTATTTGCTATTTATAATAAGGACCCAGATAGTATGCTAAAAGCTTACCAAACATTAAAGAAAGAAAAAAAGGGTGGCGTTTATGTTGTATTTGCTTTTTTAAGAAAAATGGGAGTGGGCTTTAGCTCAGAAGAAATTTGTGAGCTTGAAAAACTGTTAGAGGGAGATATAAAAAATGGGAAAAATCACTATGAAAACGATTCTATAATGCTTTATGAAGTCTCCCAGTTAGCTAGAATGTATATAAAAGAGAGAATAGAAGACGATACTTGGCTCCCAGTCTTAAGGACGATACAGACAGCAGCTGAACTCCTATATAGAGAGAGAAAGGATACATTATTAGAC
>JAEZKI010000421.1 GCA_023415525.1 Bacillota bacterium
CTCTAATAAAGCCCCCTGAACCTGCTGGTGTGTAATGTAATCTAATCGGAAGTGAAAGCTTTCAGTTTGTAGGACATGGTCAAAGCTATAGGAAAAGTCAGAGGAACTTTGGCAAAGGGTATTAAAATGAGCCTTACTAATCCAAAGAATAAGGCGACGATAAGGCCTCTCATAGGATTTAAAGAGGGGATGATGGGGCTGGTTGGGTGGAATAAGAAGATAATCCCCATATTGTAGGTCATAGGACTTTTTACCTACTTGATAGGTCACATCCCCTTCTATAAAAAAGTAAATCTCATAATAGTCATGGCTATGGGTAGCAACATGATCAAGTTGTACGTCGTTATAGTAAAAGATCTCAAAGTCAGGGGATTGCATATATTGTCTTGCGTTAAATGCGGTATATAGTTCTTTGTTCATAGTAGCACCTCCTAATAGGATGTAGTAAATTTTGCTGAAAAAAGGTATTTATTTGATTAAAATTATAATAAGTATAGCTAAAAATAGCAAGTTTTGCAATGTTGACAGCAACTCTGCCAATGGTGTTTAGTGTCGTATGACCTATAATAAAGGTATAATAAATAACGTTTATTAATGGAGGAATTAAAATGAAATTATCATTTAGATGGTACGGCGAAGACGACAAAGTAACCTTACAAAACATCAGACAAATCCCAGGCATGCATTCTATTGTAACAGCAGTATATGATGTGCCAGTAGGAGAAGTATGGCCTAGAGAAAGTATTGCTAGACTGAAACAATTAACAGAAGAAAATGGCTTAGCATTTGATGTTATTGAAAGTGTGCCAGTACATGAAGACATTAAATTAGGTAAACCTTCAAGAGACAAGTACATTGCTAACTACTGTGAAAATATTAGACGTTTAGGTGAAGCAGGGGTTAAATGTATTTGTTATAACTTCATGCCAGTATTTGACTGGACACGTACGCAACTTGACCACGTATTACCAGATGGTTCTACTTCTTTAGTTTATTACCAAGACCAAGTAGATGCTGTTAACCCATTGGAAAGTGATAGTGATTTAACGCTTCCAGGTTGGGACTCAAGCTACACAAGAGATGAACTTAAAAATGTAGTAGCTGAATACAATGCGATGACAGAAGACAACCTTTGGGATAACTTAAAATACTTCTTAGAAGCGATTATCCCCGTTGCTGCAGAGTGCAACATTAATATGGCTATTCATGAAGATGATCCATGCTGGAGTATTTTTGGTCTTCCAAGAATCATTACTTGTGAAGAAAATCTTGACCGTTTCTTAAAGCTTGTAGATGATCCTCACAACGGTATCACTCTTTGCTCAGGCTCTTTAGGTTGCTCAAATCAAAATGACGTGGCAAAAATGGCAGCTAAATATGCAGCTATGGGAAGAATCCACTTCGTACACATGAGAAACGTAGCTATTCTAGAAAATGGTTTTGAAGAAAGAGCCCACTTATCTAGCTGTGGTTCATTAGATATGTTTGAAATTATGAAAGCTTTACATGACAATGGCTTTACAGGTTATGTAAGGCCAGACCATGGACGTATGATTTGGGGCGAAACAGGTCGTGCTGGTTATGGCTTATACGATAGAGCTTTAGGTGCAACTTACTTAAATGGCCTATGGGAAGCTATTGAAAAAATGAGTAAATAAGTTTATGCCAAAAGCATAAGGTAAGAGATAAATAGAATTTATCACTAATTAGGAGTCTCAGAAATGAAGCACTAAAGAAAAGGAGTCAGTGAGATGAGTTTAGCATTTGGAACAGATTTAAGCGGAAAAGTAGCAGTTGTAACTGGAGCAGGCGGTGTACTTTGTGGTATGTTTGCTAAAACTCTTGCAAAAGCAGGAGCAAAGGTAGCGGTTCTGGACCTTAATGAAGAAGCAGCTGAGGGAGTAGCAGCCGAAATCGTAGCAGAAGGTGGCGTAGCAAAAGCTTACAAAGCCAACGTATTAGATAAAGCTAATCTTGAAGAAGTACATGCAAAAGTATTAGTAGATTTAGGTCCATGTGACCTTTTATTAAATGGTGCAGGTGGAAACAACCCACGTGCTACAACAACAAAAGAATACTTTGAAATGGGTGATATTGAAGCAGATACTATTTCATTCTTTGATTTAGATCAAGCAGGTGTAGAATTTGTTTTTAACTTAAATTTCATTGGAACACTTCTTCCATCACAAGTTTTTGCAAAAGATATGGTAGGTAGAGAAGGTTGCAACATTATCAATGTTTCTTCTATGAATGCCTATACACCACTTACTAAGATTCCAGCTTATAGTGGGGCTAAAGCAGCTATTAGCAACTTTACACAATGGTTAGCCGTACATTTCTCAAAAGTAGGTATCCGTGTAAATGCCATTGCACCAGGCTTCTTTGTAACTAAACAAAATGAAAAACTTTTATTCAACGAAGATGGTACACCAACAGCTCGTTCACAAAAGATCTTAAATGCTACACCAATGGGACGTTATGGTGAAGCAGAAGAATTAAACGGAGCTTTATTATTCCTTGTAAACAATGCTGCTGCTGGTTTTGTAACAGGGATTGTTATACCAGTAGATGGTGGTTTCTCAGCTTACTCAGGCGTATAAGAGAACCATTTAGCTTAAAACAACCCTATAGAGTAGACACTAAAAGATCTACCCTATAGGGTTATTTTTATAGTATAAGGGGAGAAAAGAATATCAAAGAGAGTAGTAAATTGTATTCAAAACAGTAATTTTCTTTGTAGCTTTGCTGATTTGATAACTGAATAATACGTAACATAAATAATATGGATACATAAAAAGTAAAAACATATTGACAGGTAAACACAGATGATATATAATAAGTATATTAAGTAGTAGTTATAGTTGTTCTA
>JAEZKI010000478.1 GCA_023415525.1 Bacillota bacterium
CCTATGGTATGAAAAGGCTGCTGGCTTTGGAAGTGCTACCGCAATGAACTATCTAGGGAATATGTATCATGAAGGGAAAGGGGTAGAAGCCCAACAAGAAAAAGCTTTAGATTGGTACCAACAAGCAGTGGCCTTAGGTAACTATACAGCCATGTTTAATATTGCTTATTTACAACACGAGCAACATTTACAAAAAGAGCAAAAAAGCTTTAGTTGGTATGAGCAACAAGCCACTTTAGGGAATCAGCAAGCGATTTATCACTTAGCTTATTTATACCATACGGGAGATGAGACAGAGCAAGATTATGAGAAAGCCCTTTTTTGGTATCAAGTTTTAGCAGAACAAGGTCATGCTTTTGCTATGATTTGGATAGCCTATATGTACCTTAATGGGCAAGGTGTAGAAAAAGATTATAATGAAGCCATGAATTGGTGTGCTAAGGCAGCACAACTTTTAGATCAAGCGATAAAAGAATGATAGACTGTTGAAATAAAAAGCAACAGTCTATTTTTTTTGAATTACATATTATGTTGAAAAAAGGCGAATTTTAAAATATAATTATAACATAAGTGTAACAAGTCATTAAGGTGAAGAAGCAAAATGTTAAAAATTGAATGTCGACGATGTCATCAGTTACTTGCATTGGTATTAATAATTTAAGAGCACGAATGCCTCTTTTTCAAAAGGAAGGGGGCTTTAAAATATATAGTGGTGAAGGCGTAGGAACAGTTGTTCAAATTATTTTTCTTAAGCAAGAATTAGATGATATAAAGGAGAGCAAGAGGCATGTATAACATATTAATTGTGGATGATGAAGAATTAGAAAAACACGTATTAGGAAAGATTATTAAGGATTATTTTAAAGAGAAATGCACGCTTTTATTTGCCGCAAATGGCCGAGAGGCACAAGAAGAAGCAGAATATAAAAAATTGGATTTAGTTATAATGGATATTGAAATGCCTGGTATTAATGGTATTCAAGTTACTGAGAAAATAAAAAATTTACAACCAGATTGTAGCCTCATATTTATAACAGCCCATGATGAATTTAGATATGCAAGAGAAGCTATTCACTTGGGTGCAAAAGACTATATCTTAAAGCCTTATATGGCAAAAGAGGTCATTACTGCTATAGAAAGGGTTTTAGAACATATACAAGTTCAGAATAGATATTTGCAAAAGTCCTTTTTAGAGCAAGTGGGAGAACCGCTTAATGAACATGAACGAAGTCAGAAACTCTCCTTTGTTGTTCAAGAAATGATGGATTATTTAAATGCTAATTATTATAAAGATATTTCACTGCAAGATGCAGCTGAGGCACTCCATTATTCAAGATCTTATTTTAGTAAATTATTCAAGCAGTGTTTTAACAAGAACTTTACAGCATATCTCATTGAGATTCGTATGGAAGCTGCTAAACAACTTTTGAGTAAATCACTGGTGAACATTAAAGAAATCAGCAATAAAGTAGGATATAGTGATTCCAATTATTTTACAAAAGTTTTTAAAAGAAGTACGGGGATGAATCCATCTGAATATCGGGAGAAGATGTATAACAAATCCTAATAGACAAATGGAATCATAAATCTGTACCCCCATCCTAGTACCTGTTGCAAAATCAATTGGAATGGATGCCGTACAGTTTGGTGTTGTTTTAATCATGAACTTAATCAATGGTCTTTGTAAGCTTAGGGCTTTTCGTGTGAAAAGCTTTAAGCTATTTTTTTGTAAAAAAATAGCTTAATTTATAAGTTTTTTTGAAAAAAGCAAAGAAATCATTTAAAATAAAATAAAACTTGATTTTTCAATCAAAAGCTTTTATACTTACTTTATCGATTTATTAATTTACTACTTTAATATAATGAAGTGGAGGAAGCGATGAAAAATTATACTTTACATATCCCAGAAGGGGTAAGAGATTACATAGGCGAAGAAGCCAGTATAAAAGAAACCTTACAAAATCAAATCAAAAAAGTGTTTACAAGCTATAGCTATAACTTGATAGAGACACCGACCTTTGAGTACTTAGATGTTTTTACATTGGGAGAGAATGGATTTCAAAAGCCTCAACTCTATCATCTTATTAATAGACAAGGAGAAGTTGTAGCCCTTAGAAGTGATATGACCCGGGCTATTGCAAGGGTAGCTTCTACCCAAACGAGTCAGTTACCTTTTCCTCAACGGTATGCCTATATGGCCAGTAGTTTTCGTTATCCCGAGCGTTACCAAGGAAAGCTTCATGAGTTTACCCAAGGAGGTATCGAGTTAATTGGGATCAATAGTGTGGGGGCTGATGCAGAGGTTATTAAAGTAGCCATTGATGCCCTTCAGGCTGTTGGCTTAAAGGACTTTACCATCCACATTGGAAGCAGCCAATTTTTAGAGTATACCCTAAGTGATATTGGGTTAGGAGAAGAAGACAGAGAGGCTGTTTACAAAGCCATTGATCATAAAGATGCCGTAAGCTTACGAGCTATTTTACAAGAGGCCCATATCGAAGAAGAAACGTTGGAGATGCTCCTTGAACTCATCCAATGTGCGGGAAAGATTGAAATTTTAAGAAGTGTTAAAGAAAAAATGAGTGCACCTGCTTCCAAGCAAGCATTAGCCTATTTAGAAGAACTTTATAGTCTTTTAGAGGACTATGGGGTAGCCCAATATGTTTTATTTGATTTTAGTTTACTTTCTTATGCCAATTACTACACAGGTGTCATGTTCCAGATCTTTACAAAGGGCATTGGAAGTGCCCTAGTAGAAGGAGGCCGTTATGATGGCCTTTTGCAGATGTTTAAGGAGAGTCAGCCAGCAGTAGGCTTTGGGGTACATATTAATTTACTTCTTCAAAAGCTTGTAAAGGACAGAGAGCTGGTATCCATGAATGCCAATCGTCACCTGATTTATTATAAAGAAGAAAACCGTCAATCAGCCCTTCGGGTAGCAGAAAACTTCCGTAAGAAAGGGCTTATTGTAGAAACCAGTTTTTTTGAGAGTTTAGAAGAAACTTTAGCTTATGGCAAACAACAAGGAATGGGAAAAGTACTTTGCTTTAAAGGTTCTATGGAAGTGGATGTGTATGATTTAGCCTGTGGAACAGTAGAAGAAACCACAGTCAGTGCTTTATAAGGGGGAAAGAAGATGAGTCAAATTACGTTTGCTTTAGCCAAGGGGCGTCTTGCTAAAAAGGCCATGAGCATCTTAAAAGAAATAGGAATTACCTGTAGTGAGATGGAGGAGGAAAGCCGTAAGCTTCTCTTTACCAGTGATGATGGACGCTTTCGCTTTTTCTTAGCCAAGGCTTCCGATGTGCCCACTTATGTGGATTATGGGGCAGCGGATATTGGCATTGTAGGAAAGGATACCATTGTAGAAGAAAACCGAAATGTTTATGAGGTATTGGATTTTGACTTTGGAAAATGTAAGATGGCCGTAGCAGGTGAGCCCAGTAAAAGAGAGCTTCTAGCCAGTGGTGCCTTTATAAGAGTAGCCACCAAATACCCTGCTATTGCCAAGAGTTATTTTGAGAAGACCAATCGTCCTGTGGAAATTATTAAGCTCAATGGGTCTGTGGAATTAGGCCCCATTGTTGGTCTTTCAGATGTCATTGTAGATATCGTAGAGAGTGGGAAGACACTTGAAGAAAATGGCTTGGAGGTATTAGAAGATATTATTCCTCTTTCAGCACGTTGCATTGTCAATACAGCCAGTATGAAGGTCAAACACGCTGAGATTAGTCAGTTGCTAAAGGAAATGGAAAAGAGGGGGAGAGTTTAATGATTCAATTAATCGATACACTAGAAGCAAGAGAGAGCTTTTTTGAGGCTCTTGAAGTACGAGGAAATATGGATACAGGCAGTTATGCCAAGGCTACTAAACAAATTGTAGAAGAGGTACGCAAGGAAGGAGATACAGCGCTTTTTAGGTATACCAATAAGTGGGACTGTGAAAGCATGACCCCTGAGAATGTGAAGGTGAGTAAGCAAGAGATGAAAGAAGCTTTTTATCGTCTCTCCGAAAGCTTACAAGATGCTATGACTTTAGCTGGAGGACGCATTCAGCGTTTTCATGAGAAGCAAAAGCAAAATACCTGGATGGACATCAAAGACAATGGAGAGATTTTAGGTCAACGTGTGACAGCTCTTGAAAAAGTAGGTGTGTATGTACCTGGTGGAAAGGCAGCTTATCCCTCTTCTGTTTTAATGAATATCATTCCTGCTAAAGTAGCAGGTGTCAAACAAATCGTTATGGTTACACCTGCCTCAAAACAAGGGCAGCTTTCAGATGAAGTTTTAGCCGCAGCTTATGTAGCAGGTGCAAATGAAGTGTATAAAATTGGAGGAGCTCAGGCTATAGCGGCCCTTGCTTTTGGAACAGAGACTATTCCAAAGGTGGATAAAATCGTAGGACCAGGGAATATCTATGTAGCTCTTGCTAAGCGTGAAGTCTTTGGCTATGTGAGTATTGACTCCATAGCAGGGCCTAGTGAAATTCTCATAGTTGCCGATGAAAGTGCCAATCCCACCTTTGTGGCAGCAGACCTTCTTTCACAGGCAGAACACGATGAATTGGCTTCAGCCGTACTTGTGACCAATAGCAGAACTTTGGCGGAGGAGGTACAAAA
>JAEZKI010000497.1 GCA_023415525.1 Bacillota bacterium
TGTTAATATATGTATCCCTATTCAAACCATCTAATAAGATTAAATCTGGTCCCTTTCCTGCTACAAGTTCTGTATTTAAAGCTTTAACAGCATCTTCCTCTTTTAAAGTACTTCCTTGTTCTAATCCCACTTGTAGTGTCACCTTTACATCTGGGTGAGTAAGCTGATACTGGCTTATTACTTGTCTAAGGAAAGCATTCTCTCTAAGCGAGTATGCTACTAGCTCCTTCGTAGGCATTGTAGGTATATCTTTGGAATAGGTATATTTTTTTATTACAAAGCCTCCTTCATTCTTAGAAAAAACTGCAAAAATAGTCTTACCTATGGGTAGTATCTGTTCACACTTGTAGGCTGGCATACTAAAAGAAGCCAGGCTCCCATCTATAATAACCTCCCAAATTGTCCCTTCTTTCGTTAAGTGCCTAACTCCAAATTTTCCTGCTAAATAAACATCGCCCTCTTCTCCAGCTACCAGCCTCGTATTCACATCTAAATTTTCACAACGAATACTCCTTTTTAGTTCATTTGTATTGGCATCATAAACATCTACTTTCCCTTGTTCGTTATTTATAATATAAATTTCATTATCAATTGCTATAAGACCTGATGATTCTCCCTCATAACTTTTCACAAAACTGCCGTCTGATAAGCTATAGCGCTGAATGCCATGGAGGTCCGATATCAGCATATCTCCGTCTGGTAATATATTTACACTTTTAGGAACCCTATAGTTCCTCTCATCTTTCCATGCTATTTTTAATTTCTTTATTTCCTGTCCTTCCACTTTGGCAACACAAGTAATGGTTGGCTCTTCGCCCCTTATACTATGATAAATAATATATATATTTCCGTCCTTATCATTTGTTATATATTCAATAGGACCTATGTTTTCTGTCTGCAATTTACGTATCCACTCATTGCCTATTTGTTGCCAAACACCTTCTCCATCTTGTTCGTAGGCCACTAATCCCATGCTATTAAATACATAGATCTGAGGCTTACCCTCTTTACTCTTCACCATACTATAAATACGCGCTCCCTTATAATTAAACCCTTCTCCCGTTATATCTGCTTCTATGTATCTTCCCTTTGGTACTTCTTTATTTGTATTTATACCCTTTTGAATATACCCTCCTATACCTATCAGGCCTATTAATAACACTCCTATTACCGTATATCTTATCTTTCTTTGCATTTTTATTTTCCTCCTCATGTTAAATTTTTAAGCTTTAACTGGCTTGTTAGGTCATTTTCAGCATAAAGAATTAAAAGTATAGGTAAAACCATATATAATACACTACAAGCAAAGCCAATAGCAATATTCTTATCCGTAATGACGGATAAATAGACAGATAAGGGATACTTATCTATGGAAGAGATAAAAACAATGGGCTGCTCGATCATATTCCAGTAATCAATAAATAAAAGTACGGCTACGGAGACAATTACAGGCTTACATATCGGCAGCATAATATACCTTATAATTTGAAGCTCACTTGCTCCTGATAGCCTAGCCTCTTCTATAAAGACATAATCTATACCCTCCATAAATTGTTTGAGAAAAAATACACCAAAGGTATTAAAAATACCAGGTAAGATTAATGCAGCATAGCTATCTAGAAGCTTTAGCTTATGAAGCACTAAATAGTTAGGTACTAGTGTCACTTGAAAAGGCATCAGCATAATTACAATATAAATATAAAAGAGTATATCTACTCCAGGAAATTTAAGCTTACTAAACCCGTAGGCAGCTAAGAGGGCTATAGCCCCTTGAAATACAACAATGGTCGTAGTCACTATAACTGAGTTCCAAAACAAATGGAGAAATTCAGGTGTTCTAAAAAAGGTACGATAGTATTGCCCTAAATGAATACAAAAAGGCTTAATAAAAACCTTATCCCATACACCTATTCCTTCATTACTGTAGATATAGGCAATAAGCTCTTCACTCTTAAGGGAATGTGAAAGGACATACACTATAGGAAATACCGCCACTAAAGCCAGTATAAACAAAAATATTTTTAAAATGCCTTGTCTTACTCCTCCCATCATGCCCTCCTATAAATTCTCATTAATATAATGCTTTTGTTGCTTGGTTGCTACAAAAATAAAGATAAAAATAAAGCTATATAAAATAAAAGCTGCCGCTGATAACCTTTCATAATTCAGCTTTGCAAAGTTATTATTCATAAAGTGCTGCAAAAGGTAAAGATTCTCCTCTGGATAAGCCCCTTGAAGTAAATAGACTTCTCTAAAAATCTTGAAGCAGTTAAAAAGAGAAACCACTAGCGAAAAAAACAAAATCGGTACAAGGTAAGGCAACTTAATAAAAAGGATTATTTTATATGCCCCTGCCCCATCAAGTCTTGCAGCCTCTACATATTCCTTAGGTAGCATTAAAAGAGAATTCATAATAAGTAATGTGCTATACCCTAGATTTTTCCATAGAATCATGAAAATGATAATCCAGGGTGCATACCCACTTCTCATCCAATCCACATGTGTCCCTAATAGAGAATTAATAAGCCCCTCGGGCGTGAGTAAGTCCTTCCATAACAACATAAGTGAAGCTGCTGGAATAGCCATGGGAATAAGTAAAATGCTTTGAACCCATCTAAGCTGACTAAACTTTTCTTCCATAACAAAGGCCATGGCTAAGGATAGTAGGATTAAAAGTGGCAATCCTATTCCAATAATTTTACATGTATTATAAAGTGCCATTTTAAAAACAGGACTCTGAAACAACTCCTTAAAATGTATCAGCCCTGAAAATTTTCTGTTGATTGTGCCTGTTGTAAAACAGTATGTAAAACTAACTATAAAAGGAATAATATAAAAAAACATAACCCCAATTAAGCTTGGTAAAACAAATAATAAGCCTTTCCACTTTTTTAACATTCCAGAATTAACCCTTCCTCTACAAAAATATCTATGACGGCGCTAAAATCTCCTCTATCATTCTGCCTATCCTTTCATCTAGTGACAGTCTATCACCTGAATCTCTAAATAACATCTGAATATTTACATTTATTAGATTATTTTGTTGCCACTTTAATTTTTTTATTGTACAATTCTTATTAACATTTTAAGGGGGGATTATTATGAGAATTTTACTTGTTGAGGATGACAGTGAGCTTTGTGATGCTGTTAGCTTTCATCTAAAAAAATCTGGTTATGAAGTGGATTATTGCTATGATGGAGAAGAAGGCCTTCAACTTGCAAAAGCCCAGATTTATGAAATGATTCTATTAGATCGGATGCTTCCTTCTTTAGATGGTATTAGTGTCTTGACACATATTCGTGCCCTAGGTATCCATACTCCCGTCATTATCATTACAGCTCTTAACAGTATTGATAATCGGGTAGAAGGTTTAGATGCTGGAGCAGATGATTATATCGTAAAACCCTTTGCAGTAGAAGAACTACTGGCCCGTATGCGTGCACTCCATAGAAGACCTGCTCAACTAGATAATATCCAATGCCTTTCTCATGGGGACCTCACCCTTGAACCAATGACTTCCTTATTATCAGGCCCTAGTGGCAGTTGTACTCTTTCTAAAAGAGAAACTCAGTTAACAGAAGTTTTCCTCAAAAATCCTGAGCATACTATTCCTCGAAATATTCTTCTCTATAGAGTCTGGGGTCCAGCTGCTGAGATTGAAGATGGAAACTTAGATAATTATATTTATTATTTACGGCGCCGCCTTGTAGCTGTAGGAAGTTGCTTTCAGATCCGAACCATTCGGTCAATAGGTTACATTTTGGAGAAAAAACATGCTAAATAAATTACATACCCGACTAACCTTTATATGTACAGGCATAACAGCCAGTATTTTAATCTTTATGCATTTAATAGCCCTTCTTTTTTGCGAAGACCAATTAAATGCCCGTAGTATGCTTACTCTTCAAAATCACCTCAGTACAATTACCTCTAGTTTACAGACCACCCATACTATTTCTCAAACTTGGCTTGCCCAAATGGAAACAACAAATAGGCTCATCATCTCTATTAAGGATAATGGAAATCCCCTACTTTTCCCTGGTTCCTTTTCCACTCCTTCAGATAGAGATCGTCTCGTTAAACTTGCTCTTACCACCGCTCAAAATCAATATCAATTTAATCCTGATACCATACCCCTTTCAAAGATTGAAGTCCCTTCTATTTCTTTTGACTTAAAAACGGACTACAACGAGCATTTTATGGTGGGTATATGTACTATTCCTTCTGATAATGGTGCCTACTCCTTAACTGTATTAAAGGATATGACAAACGAAGATACACAAATATTATCTCTTCGCTTACTCTTTATAGCTCTAGTCGGTGTTGGTACTACACTCTTAGCCCTTTTTAGCTTTTGGTTTACAAAACGTACGATTGCACCTATTAAGGAAAGCCGTCGTAAGCAGACTTCCTTCATTGCTGCTGCTTCTCACGAACTCCGTTCCCCCTTAGCCGTGTTACAGGCCAGTGCATCCACATTACACTACAAGGACCCCACAAGCCAAGAACACTTTATTCAAGTCATCCAAAAGGAATGCAAACGAATGGGTCGCCTAGTTGATGATTTATTACTCCTTGCAAATGCTGATGCAAAGACTTGGTCTGTCCACTTTGTTATGGTAGAACTGGATACCCTTCTCATTAATCTCTGTGAACTTTTTTCACCTATGAGCAAGCTACGTAATATCTCCCTTAAGCTCGTATTACCGGAGTACATCCTACCTCCCATCTATGCAGATAGCCAAAGATTAGAACAAGTTCTTACCATCCTTCTAGATAATGCTTTTTCCTATACCCCACCAGGTGGAAATATAACCCTTACCCTTTCCTTTGAGGCTTCCCAGTTTAAAATAGCCGTTATGGATAACGGCTGTGGCATATCTAACGAACATAAACCTTACATCTTTGACCGCTTCTACCGAGCAGATAAAACCCGCCATGACAAAGAACACTTTGGCCTAGGTCTCAGTATTGCTTATGAAATCGTCCGCCTTCATCAGGGTTCCCTATCCTTAAAGGATACTCCATGCGGTGGCTGCACCTTTGTAATTCAAATTCCCCAAACAAAACATACAAATCCCGCATCCCCAAAATAGCTATTTTTACACACCAATAAAGCTCCTAGCTAAAACTAGGCGCTTAAGATTGTTGAACCGACTGATTTTATGGTTACCATTTTGTTTTCAAAGTTCATTTTCTATCGATACTTATCGATGACGACTTGTATAATTTTACACGACCTGGTGACATAAGCTAATGCTTCTTTATTATTAATTTATTTTTCTTTGTCATATAAGTTTACTTTACTCTTATCACCTCTTTTAATGTTTATTATTTTTTAATATTTTTATTTACATTTATATTCTCTTGTATTATACTAAGCAAAATTACATAGGATTCCGAGGTATGATAATGAATAAAGAACTCATTAAGGGGAGTACCATCACCCTTATTTTAAATACACTTCAAAAACAACCTTTATATGGCTATGCTCTCATTAAAGCTATTGAAAATAAATCTAATGGTCTCTTTCTCTTCAAAGAAGGAACGCTTTACCCCATTTTACACGATTTAGAAAAGAAGGAGTTCGTAGAAGCTTTTTGGGTAGAGGAAGAACAAAGGAGACGAAAATATTATCGTATTACACCTAAAGGACTCAATGAATTAAAGAAGAGAGAGGTAGAGTGGCATACTTTTAAACTAACTATGGATACTGTATTAGGAGGGATTAATGGATGAATACAGAGAATAAATTAATAGAGGATTTTTTACAAACTACTTGCCGTTTTATCACAACAGAAGAACGTGCAAAAGATATCCGTGATGAATTACTGGATCATCTTGAAAATCATAAAGCTTCTTTCTACAGTCAAGGTTTCTCTGAAGAGGAAGCTACAAAAGAAGCTCTTAAGCAAATGGGAGATCCTTGTATATTAGGGAAAAGTTATAAAGACCCTCTTCATAATAGATGTCTTCTTCTAGCTGGAATACTGGGAATTATGCTACTTTTATCTACTCTACGCCCCTTCTTTTCAACTTATCACTACTTTTCAACCCTTAATACCATTATGGATTTACTTATATTGACTTGCTATATCCCTTTTATTCTTCTATTACTTCGCACAAATATGGCTTTTAAACACTATGCCCAACAAGAACCTCTTTTTCATATTCAAACCTATAAGAAACTTACTTTAGATGAATGGGTGTTTAGAGGTATTGCTTTATTTATCTCTTTTCCGATTATCTTATTAACTTGCATTACTTTTTTTGATTGTTTGGGTAAATCTTGGGTAGTTATCTTTGAAGATGCCATTGACTTATTAGATATGCTCTTACCTATGCTCCTCTCCATCTTCCTCTTTACTCTTAATATGTTGTCACAAAATCATGCTGTAGCTTATACTGACGGTCTTTTGACTGCTACTTACTTTATCTCTTGGCAAGATATTCAAAGTTATCGTTGGATTACAGAGCATATAAAAGGCAAGACTTATTATAAGCTAGAAATTAAAAAAAAGAAGGGACTTTCCTCCCGTCTAAAGGATTTGTATCTTGGTAAAGCTATGTCTCCTGGAACTATTAAAGTAAGTATCTATCAGAAATCTTTACTTACCGAATTATTAGCTACTTACAATATTCCTCATACCCGTTATATGTAAAATCATGACAATACCTCCTTTTTATACGGTTGGCAAACCTCTATTCTTTTAACATTGGAGGTATTTCCCGTAGTATGAGATTTTAATCCTCGCCAGCAAATCTGGTGGTTTTTAAGTTTGTGTCTCTATTCAGTTAAGGAATTCCTAATGCAACAGCCTAGCAG
>JAEZKI010000547.1 GCA_023415525.1 Bacillota bacterium
TATTGTATCCTATGGAACAAGGTGCTTTAAGGTGAAATTGACATCAAAGCTGGAGCTTAGTCTATTTGATGAAGAAAAACAAAAAGTAATCAAAGCATTGCCAAAACCAGGCTCTCAAGATAATGAGGAAAAAGCTTTAGAAGCAAAGAAGAGTTTTGACGGATTGAAAAAACAAATAAAGGCTGTGATAACAACTCAGCAGCAGAGATTAGCCAAGGCTATTTTGACAGGACGCAGTTGGCAGCTAGATGACTGGAAGGAACTATTTGTAAAGAATCCTATTATGAAAGGTTTTGCAATCAGCTTAATTTGGGGTGAGTACAATGAAGAGGGAAAACTTTTAGGGACCTTTAGATACATGGAGGATGGCAGTTTTAATACGATCGAAGAAGAGACGTATAGCTTTGGTGAACAAACCGTTATTAAATTAGTTCATCCTATGGATTTAAGTGAAAAAGAAAAATTAGGCTGGAAGCAGCAGCTAAAGGACTATGAGATTACCCAGTCTGTTATGCAGCTCGATATACCTATTTATGCTTTGACTCCAGAAGAAAGTAATGAGCCAACCTTTACAAAGTTTAAAGGGGAAGAAGCCTTTTACGGAAAAGTACTTGGGGTGATGGATAAATATGAATGGCAAAAGACAGAAGCTATAGATGGAGGCTGCTTTGTAGGCTTTTATGATGAAGATGAGGCTTCAAATGTAGGTATGCTGCTTAGGCTAGATGGAGCCTATATGGGCATGCCTGCAACAGAGACAGTTAAGATAGTGGAATTAATCTTTTATAAAAAAGGAGCCTTTCAATCAAAGAGTTATTACTCTGAGGAACAGATGCAACCCAACATGATTTGGCTTAAGGATGTACCAAGTAAGATATTAAATAGGGGACTTATCATAGTTTATGAGATAAGTGCAGAAAAGGATAGAAATAGAATAGAGATTAAATTCTAATTCATTAGAAATGTACTATAGGAGGTGGAAATATGAATAGGGAAACCGTATTAGAAATTATTTTAAGAGAACTTCATGGAGACGAGGAGAAAAAGAAGGAGTTTTATAGCTATATAGCAGAAGAAGATAAGGAAGTTCCTTGTGCATTAGATAAAATTAATTTTGACTATAGCTGGCCTATTAGAGAACTTTGCTTTTTACATGAAGATAAAACAAAAAGAGAAGAAGTAGAGGAAGAGGCGCAGGAGGCCATTAATCGTTTAATTTATGGATTAAGTGAAAAGAATCCTAAAGAACTTATACAGCTTAGTGCATTTGCGATGAATGCCTATGAGGTATTTAAAAGGGCGCAAGTTAGCAAGGCATTCATTATAATGTATTTTACTTCAAAATTAGGAAGTGCAGTTAGGCAAAATAAGGGCTTTCAAACAGTTGAAGATATAAATTTGCAATTAGAAGGGATGAACAAATTTTATTCAGGTTATATAAAAGAGATTCTAGAAAAGGAGCTTTTCGAAGAGGGATGTCATGAGGCTGTTCCATATATTTTAATGGCAGATGAATTAACTAGGAAGCCTAGTGAAACCTATGAAGCTAGGCTAGGAGAATGGATGAGTACATTATTTGTCTCGGCTTTTGACATAGAAAAGGTAAAGAAGGTTTATAGGAAGTATGGTGCATCACAACATATACAGCAAATATTAGACAAGGTAGAACAAAGAAAAGTAGCTAATGATAAGTCTCTTATTTTCTATTTTTATAATCTTTTTGCCTATTGGGCAAATTATCTAAAGGAAATGGCACGTATGGCAGTCATTCTTTTAGGAGCACGTTTTTTTACACAACATGGCTATTACCGTAGAGATGAGGAACAACCTAAGGAATGGGGAGAACTAGGGGTTCCACCAGAAATCTACATAGATTTTGATTGTGTTTGGATAAACACGGGGGATGTAGAGAGTAAAAAAGCGAATTATGAGTGTATAGTGAATTGGGTCTGTGTTCATAGGTCAGAAGCTATTGATATAGTAAGGGATGGATTAGAAGAAGGTAAGATTTATAGTATTAATCTTTTAGCCATTATGCTCAATAAAGGTCTACTTAATGAAGAGGAAAAAAGTGAATATATAGCCAAGGCAGAGAAACTTTTTGTAGAGTGCTTAAGGGAGCACTTTAAGAAAAATGAGGTGAAAATATCTAGTGAAATGGAAGATGCTTTAGGAACTTTAGTTCATAGTGACTTTGATACAAGTAAGCTAAAAATTAATTTATCAAGTGCTTGGAGCTTTACAGAGAAGATTTATCAATGTATGTTAGCAAGTATTGGCTTAACTCCTTATTCAGTGAGTGCTGTCAATATGGCAAGGCTATTTGCGAGGGGTGTATCGATTTATTCATCAGGAAGTAGTAAGCTTATCGATCGGTTTTTAGCCTATGCTTTATTAAAGGAAGAGGAGCTATTAGACTTCTTATATTCCAGTGGTTTTTCACTAGAAGTAGTTATTGAATTTGTCCTTTATCAAGATGGAATGAGTAGGGAGCATGGTGAAAGAGGTAAGGAAGTTAAATTAAGCAAGGATTTATTGCGTAGCTTTTTGATGAAGCACCAGCAAGAATTGAAGGATGTTATGAAGTCCATGCCATATATGGATGAGGATATGCTTTTGTTATTAAATATTTTATTTGAAGAAGAGCATGGCTATGATAAGGACATTCTTTTACAAACCTTACAACTAAAAAATAAAGTTCTGGTTTTAGAGGCTGAGAAACTTTTGTTGAAGTGTGAGGAAGACCATGTTATAGAGAAACTAGAGGAAATAAGCCAGGGCAAAGGAAAAGTAGCAGCA
This sequence comes from Bacillota bacterium, assembly GCA_023415525.1. GTDB lineage: Bacteria > Bacillota > Clostridia > Lachnospirales > Cellulosilyticaceae > Sporanaerobium. The sequence continues at coordinate 2,800 of JAEZKI010000547.1, forward strand.
GATGCAGCAAGCAGGATTTTGCGTAGTTGGGATAATAGAAGAATGGCAAAAGAACTAGAGAACATAAGAGATATCGAGCGATTAGAAGCTCTGATAGAGAGTAAGTATACAAAGACACATGAAAAAAATGCACCTTATCAAGAAGTAGTTGATTACGGAAAGGTAAGAGCACGAGATAGGGAAAACTTTGTTTCAACAAGGATGATGAAATACTTTGTATCAGAATACATACTGCTTAAAGACTTTTATATGATTAATGCCTGTACAAAGATTAGTCAAATGGTAAATCCTTATGACTTGCAAAATTTATTAGGACAACTCTACAATACTTGGATAGAAGATGATGGAAGGACTGCCTATAAGAACATTATGTTCCCTTATGGACTGATGGCTAATCCTATTCAGCTTACTGTCTTAAGAAAGCAATTAGATGAATGGAGTGATGAGGGAGAATCAGCACTTGCAGCTTTTGGGGCAAAATGCTTATGCATAAATGGTAGCAAAAGGGCCCTATTATGGACAGACACTTTATCTAAGAAACATAAAAATAAGAAGATTAGAGAGGCAGCCTTAGAGGCTATGGAGGCTCTTTGTCAACTAAAGGGAATAACAAGAGAGACTATACAAGATGAAATTGTACCAGACTTTGAGTTTAATCAGCAAGGAGAACGCTTCTTTGATTATGGTAAGCGCCAAATAAAGGCTGTTTTAAATCGTGATTTGTCCATTGACTTATTTGATGAAAAAGGAGTAGCTATTCGTAGTATGCCAAAGATTTCAGAGAAACTGGGAGATGTAGAGGGGGCTGTTTTAATTGCAAAGGATGAGTTAAAAGTAATAAAAAAGGAGCTACCAGAGGTAATCCATTTGCAAGCACGTCGTTTAACCAAAGCCTTATTTTCAGGAAGAAGCTGGAGTCTTGAAAGATGGAAGTCGCTATTTGTCATAAATCCTTTGATGATGCGTTTTGCAACAGGACTTATCTGGGAAGAAAGAGATAGTCAAGATCAGCTTATAGGGAGTTTCCGTTATATGGAGGATGGTTCTTTTAATAATACGCAAGAAGAAGAATATACCCTTCAAGAAGGAAGTTCTATAGTATTATTACATCCAGGAGATATCCTAGAACAAGAAGTAGAGGAGTGGAAGATACAACTTAGTGATTATGAGATAACACAACCTATTGTTCAACTTACATTAGACAGGGGAGAAATCCCAGAAGCTTTATGGGATAAAGAAGAGTTAGAAAACTGTAAGGATAAGAAGGTACCTGCTACAGCACTTAAGCATGTAGCTAATGAACGGGACTTTAGTTTGTATTTCCGAAGTTATGGACAATGTGAAGGGATTTATTTTGAAGAAGAGTTATCAGGTATTAAGCTGATGCTGCATACAGAGCCTTTTGATATAAGTGATTATAAAGTAGTTACTCCATTAATTTCTTTTACTTTCCAAAAGGAGGAGCTCAATTTGAAGTTAAAAACTGTCCCTAAAAGGTTAATCAGTTTAGCAGACGATATAGGCCAACAACTTATGAAAAATCTTAATTATTAATAAAAAGTATAATGAACGTGCCATAGGACTGGAAATTAGTCTTATGGCACGTTTGTTTTGTATGTTAGCTAGATGATTTTCTTTGTAATTTATGTGTAGCTAAAATATATTTAAGGCGTTACAACTGCCGTTGTTATTACTACTATGCTATAAAATGGAAATTATACCATTTATGAGAATGGTCGGACGTTTGCTTGGTTAAATACTATAAGACGTCTGATTACTTTGATGAGTTATTTTGAATTTATTATTAAATTCTACATAAAAGTATAAAAAAATATATAAAAAAGTATTGAAAATGATAATAATATAGTTTAATATGAATAATATAGAAGAAAAAAGCAACACGTAGGACGTCATACTAATTTTACATTAAAGGTAGCACCAATTTATAAAACAAGGGGGGGTGATAATAAGCATGCAACAGGTTCAGACCAATAAAAACGAGCTAACGACTACAATAACTCAAAATATTAGGCAGATGATTATTGCACAAAATATGAAACCTGGTGACCGGTTGCCGAGTGAGGCAGAACTGGTAGGTATATTTAATGTAAGTCGTTCCACAGTTAGAGAGTGTATGAAGTTATTAAATGCACAAAACATTGTAGAAATACATAGGGGGAAGGGAACCTTTGTAAGCTCTAGGACAGGTATTGGCAAGGATCCATTAGGACTCAACTTCATTCATTCAGGAGATATACTTGATCAATTACTTGAAGCAAGACTCATTATTGAACCACAAATTGCTTTTATTGCAGCACAAAAAGCCACTGAGAAAAACATCCAAGATTTAAGAGAAATTGTCACAAGAATGCAGCAAGTAAAGAGACCTGAAGAAGAAAACAGAAATATGGATATTGATTTTCACACATTAGTAGCACGATGTACACAAAATGACATACTGCATAGAGTAGTACCTATAATTAACGAGTCTATAAGAGAAGGTTATATAAAAACCAGCTTTGTAGCAGAAAGTTTAGACAGGGCTCAAAGGAGCCACTTAAATATTTTTAATGCTATTAAAAATGGAGATGCTATGACAGCTAGATATGAAGCTGAAAAGCATATTCGTCAAACGATCGAAGATATTAAAAAACTATAGGAGGTAGCTTTATGAAAAAAATGTTTGCTATGTTATTAATTGCAGGTTTAGCCCTTAGTACAGTAGGATGTGGAGGAAGTAAGAGTTCAGAAGAGGCCGAGGCTCCAGCGACTCAAAGCACTGAAAAGAAAGAGGAAAAGAAAGAGGCAGAACCTCAAGCTGCTGCAAGTACTGAAAAAGAAGGTGCAACAATAAAGCATTGGTATTGGGCAGATAACAGTGACTATTCAGCTAAAATGCAAGAAATTGTACAAAAGTTCAATGAAACAAATAAATCAAATATTACAGTAGTTGCAGAAGAATATCCATGGGATGGTGGAGGATATAGTAATACTCTATTCTCAGCAGCAATGGGTGGTGGTGGACCAGATACAGCATCTTGGAAATTAACATCAACCCCACTTTTCACAGCTAATAACCTATTAGCAAATCTCGATGATTTTATTGCAAATTGGGCTGATAAGGACGATATTGATTCTAATCTATATGACATTATGAAGCGAGCTAGTGGTACAGATAGTATTTACGTTATGCCTTGGAATACACAAATTCTCTGCGTATACTATAGACCTTCTATGTTTGAAGAAGTAGGCATTAAAGTACCAACTACATATGAAGAATTTTTAACTGCTTGTGAAAAATTAACAAGAGATACAGATAATGATGGCAAAATTGATGTTTATGGTTTTGGTATGCGAGGGGCCAAAGGAGGTCAAGAACCATGGGGAAGCTTTATCCATGCAAGAGGTGGAGACTTCAGTAATTTAAAAACTCCAGAGGCAATAGCAGGTATGCAAGACTTTATCAATCTTTACCAAAAAGGCTATGTACCTCCAACAGCACCAACAGATGGTTTTAATGAAATTATTGCAAACTTCAAATCTGGTCGTACAGCTATGACAATTCACCACACAGGCTCTTCAGCAGATATGGTAGCTACATTTGGCGATGATGTATCAGCATTCCCATTCCCAGCAGGTGTTGGTCAATGGACTTCAATGGGAGATACAGAAAATGTTATCTTTGAATCTTGCGAAAATAAAGAAGCAGCTTTTGAATGGGTTTCTTATTTAGCAACTGGAGAAGGACAAAGAATGTGGTGTGAAACAACAGGAAATGTTCCTGTTAGTAAAAAAGTTCAAGCTTTAGATTTTTATCAAAACAACAAGTTTATGAAAGCATCTATTGAAGGAACATCTTATGCAGGTATTTTACCTATTTTAGATACAACAACAGAATGGATTAGTGTAACATGGCCTAATACTGTTGGATTTGCTCTTTCTGGACAGGCAACTGCAGAAGAGGTAATGGAAATATTGCATAATGAACTATATAAATAAAATCTGTAGTTAATAGACAGCAAGGAGGCGAATAGTTTGCAAAGTAAAAAAGCTGGTATATGGCCATATTTGCTAATAGCGCCAGCATTGATTATTGTCATTGCAGTTATATTTATCCCCGTAATCAATGCAGTACTTATGAGCTTTCAAAGTTATGATTTAAGGCGTCCAAATGATATTAGGTTTATAGGCTTTGCTAACTATATAAAGGTTTTTAATGATCTACTATTTTGGAAAGCCCTAGGAAAAACCTTTATATGGGTTGGCTTTGGTGTAGGCTTTCAGTTTTTATTTGGATTTATATTGGCATTAATACTCAATAAAAATTTTAGAGGCCGAGGAATGGTACGTGCCGTAAGTTTAATTCCTTGGGTAACACCAGGAGTACTTATTGGTTTAATGTGGAGATGGATTTTCGATGGCAACTATGGAGTATTTAATGACCTTTTAATGAAGCTTGGGCTTATTAGTAAAAATATACCTTTTTTATCTAATACAGCAACAGCCTTTCCAGCAGTTATTACTACAATCATATGGCAAGGAATCCCCTTCTTTGCCATTATGATTTTAGCTGGACTTCAAGGCATACCAGCAGATATGTATGAGGCAGCAGATATTGATGGTGCCAATAAAGCACAAAAGTTATTTAAGATTACCATTCCATCACTAAAAAACACTTTATTTATCACAATTTTATTACGTATTATTTGGGTGGCAAACTCAGTAGATGTTATCTTTAATATGACAGAAGGGGGTCCATCTTATTCAACACAAACTCTTAGTGTATATATATTTAATAAGGGAATGGTTATGGACCTAGGTTATGCATCAGCTATGTCACTTATCCTAACCATTTTATTATCAGCAGTAGCTATACCATATCTGGTTAATAAGTTTAGAACGGAGGAGGAATAAGATGAGAAAAAAGCATCAATCTACAGGACGAGTCTTAGGGTTTTATTTACTACTCATGTCATTACTTATCTTTTTACTTTTTCCGTTCTATTGGACTTTTATCACTTCTATTAAGCCAGATTCCGAGCTCTATGGCAGCATAGTCACTTACTGGCCTAATAGCCCAACTTTTGAAGCCTATATTAAATTATTCATAGACTTTAATTTCCTACATGCTATGAAAAACAGTCTTATTGTCACCGTTTCTACAACAATACTTACCATTACTGTTTCAGTATTGGCAGCCTATGCATTTTCGCGTTATCGTTTTAAAGGAAGAAAATTCTTTATGGTTATGTTTTTAACCAATAATATGTTTCCAACAGTATTATTATTAATTCCTCTTTACGCCATAATGAGGAAGTTAAATATTTTGTATACCCCAGGTTCATTAGTGCTTTCATATGCTACTTTTACGATTCCATTTTCTGTATGGTTATTGAACGGCTATATGAATGACTTGCCAGGAACATTAGAGGAAGCGGCTTTAGTAGATGGTGCTAATCGTTTTACAGCATTTATGAAAATCATTCTACCAATGCTTACTCCCTGTATTATAGCAACAGGAGTATATATATTCATGAATGCATGGAATGAGTACACATTTGCCGTTATGTTTACAAATGAAGCAAGTAGAACCATTCCAGTTGCACTTAAAAGTTTAATTGGTCAATTAGGTGTTCAATGGGGCCTCTTAACGGCAGGTGGTATCATTACCATTATTCCGGTATGTGTTATGTTCTTCTTTGCACAAAAAAGGCTTGTTGAAGGACTTACAGCTGGAGCAGTAAAAGGTTGATACTAAAAACAAAGGAGAATAGAAAATGAATCTTACACAAAAAGCACAAGAAATTAGAATGGATATTATAAAAATGCTTTATACATCACAATCAGGACATCCAGGAGGATCACTTTCATGTGTTGAGATGCTCATGGCACTTTATTATAGAGTAGCAAATGTAGATCCTAAAAATCCAAAAGCTGAAGATAGAGATCGTATCGTACTAAGTAAAGGGCATGCTTGTCCAGCATTGTATGCGGTACTTGCAGACAAAGGGTATTTCCCAAAAGAAGATCTTTGGAGTTTAAGACAAATTAATAGTCATCTTCAAGGGCATCCAGATATGACTAAAACACCAGGTGTTGATGCAAATACAGGTTCTTTAGGACAAGGTATTTCTATAGCTGTGGGGATGGCCATGGCTGCAAAGCATAAGGGTGCTAACTATAAAGTTTATACTTTAATTGGAGATGGAGAAGTCCAAGAAGGATTAGTATGGGAAGCTGCTATGGCAGCAGCCCACTATAAGCTTGATAATCTTGTAGTGATGCTAGATTACAATGGTCTTCAGATAGATGGCTCAAACGATGAAGTAATGAGTATTGGAAATATTACGAAAAAATTTGAAGCCTTTGGGTTTGAATGCTTTAAAGCAGATGGTCATGATATAGATAGCATAGAAGTAGTATTAAATGCACCAGTTAGT
>JAEZKI010000552.1 GCA_023415525.1 Bacillota bacterium
TTTCTATTCCAGTTAGGGTTCCTCCTTCATAAACATGATAAGTCCCTTCCTTTAACTGAGGAGTACTCAGGGAAATATAGGTATAATTTTGGGGAAAGTCATAGGCAAAAACAGGGGTGTCGGAAGCATCAGTTACTACCAATAGCTGATCCGTTTTTTGAGCTAGCTCTAAGGACATAAAAAGCTGTTTAGAGCTATTTTCTAGTGGGTCATACATATTTCCTGCACCAATAACCGTGCCGCCATTAATGGTAGAGCCCATATCGGAGTCAATGCCACCATCCATACTCTTAGGGTTAGCTAGGGAGATAACGGTTCCGCCATTAATAACATTCCAACCATTGGAATCAATCCCATCACCTTCACTGCCATTTCCTGCATAGATGGTTAAATAGCCAGCATTCATAGTAAAGACGCTGATACCGTCCTCATTGACATTAATGCCATCATCACTGGATTCAATATGAATCACCCCACCATTAATAGTGAGATGACGTTCTGTATCTAGCCCTTCGTTGGCAGCTTGAATGTTAAGGATACCATTTCCTTTTGTTTCACCATCTATTTCCATACTCATACGTGAATAGAAGGCACCATCATATTTATGAAGTTTCTTTTGCTCTGCATTATCTTTGTAAATACGTGCCACATAAGCACCTGTTACTTGATTGGTGGTATCATCTGCAAGAATGACACGGGCTCCTGCTTGAGAGGTATCTACTTGATTAGAGGCTGTTTCTGTAGTGGAATCTGCATCACATTCATAAACGTTGTAGAAGAAAATAGCAGGAGCCACACTGCAGTTAATATCTACTTGGTCTAAGATTAAGGTAACCTTATCCTGTTCTTCTTTGCCAACATTAACAAAGATTTGCCCATAAGAGAGTTTACCAGAAAGATGATAGGTGCCAGGTTGGGTGATATGAACAACGGTATGTTTATCTGCTTCCTCCTTGGTATGCTTATCTTGAGCGGTTCCTTCTCCATAGGCATTGCCACTGGCATAAGTATCACGGTCTTCATAGTAAATAATATCGTGACTTGTGTAAACAGCGGCACTAGAGTCTGTTGGGGCCGTTTGACCGTTTACTACAATTTCCTTGTCAGATAAAACAATAGCTGTTTCTTGAGTTGAAATGTTAGTAGTGATGGGAGTTGTTACGTCTGCTGCTAAAACATTGGAAATAGGAGCGAGAGCAAGAGATGCACAAAGTATACCGTATAAAAACTTCTTTACTTTCATAATAAAAAACCTCCTAGTATGTATTTGTATTCGATAGAACACCTATAAAAATAAACCCACTAAACTTAGGTTTATATTTATTTTAAAATACATTTTTTTAGTGATAGAAATATGAAAGAAATGTGACGGCTAAATGAAAGTATATAAGAAAGGCATCTGTTAATATTTTGTTTTTTGCTATACATTATTTGATTTTACATCCCTATGACTTGGATTCTCCATGTTATAAAAGAAGATTTAGGATTAAGCTTAAAGAGTAGAACATTTAGTAGAGTAAAAGAAAAGTTTTAACTGGAGGAGGTATAAGGTGATAAAAGTAGAAAAGCTTACCGTCAATTATGAAGTAAATCCTGAAGGAGTGGGCAAGCAGATACAGTTAGGCTGGGTGATTGTCAGTGATCAGAGGGAGGTATTACAAGCTTCTTATCATTTGCAGATTTCAAAAGATAAGAAGTTTGAAGAGAAGGTCTACGATAGTGAAGTTGTGCAAAGTGAAGCTTCACAACATATTACACCAATGGGGTTAGAGCTAGAGAGTTTACAAAAATATTATTATAGAGTAAGGGTAACAGATAATAAGGGAGAGACGAGTCCTTATAGTGAAATCGGTTATTTTATTACAGGTATTTTAGAAGAAGCAGAGTGGAAAGCCCAATTTATTTCAGCAGAAACAGTGGAGGATGCAGAGAATTCAAAAGGAACTTACTTAAGAAGTCATTTTAATATAGCTAAAAAAGTTAAAAGTGCCTATGTTGTTTCTACAGCCTTGGGCTTATATCATCTTTACATGAATGGTAAAAAGATAGGTAAGGATCAGATGATGCCTGGTTGGACTTCTTATAAAAAACATTTAGTGTATCAGCTTTATGATATCACAGAGGAAGTTAAACAAGGAGAAAATGCTATTGGGGCTATGGTAGGAGCTGGGTGGTATAAAGGAAGTATGGGCTTTAGGGAGAGTAGAAATAATTACGGAAAACAAACGGCTCTATTATGCCAGATTCGCTTGACCTATGAGGATGGAACGATAGAAGAGATTATCTCAGATAAGAATTGGAAGGGATATGATGCGCCAGTCCTATTTGCAGAGATTTATGATGGGGAAATCTATGATGCTAGACGTGAACAAGAGGGATGGTGTACTCCAGGTTTTAAAGATGAAATGTGGAGAGAGGTAGAAGTGGTAGATTATGATAAAGGTGTCTTGATGCCTCAAGGTGCAGGGCGCGTTCAAGTGATAGAGACTCTTGCTCCTAAACGAATCTTTACAACACCCCAGGGGGATACTGTCATTGATTTTGGACAGAATTTAACGGGATGGGTAAGCTTTAAAGTAAAAGGCCAATTAGGAGACAAAGTTGAGCTTGCATGCTTTGAAGTATTAGATAAAGAAGGGAATGTTTATTTAGATAATTTAAGGGGAGCGAAACAAACCTTAATTTATTATTGTAAAGATGATAAAGAAGTAGAATATGCGCCATACTTTACTTTCCAGGGCTTCCAGTATGTTAAAGTGGTTTCTTATCCAGGCGATGTTAAAGCCGATGACTTCACGGCAAATGTGGTCCATACAAAGATGGAACAAACAGGGGAATTTGAGTGTTCTAATCCCGCCGTTAACCAACTGCAACACAATATTTTATGGGGACTAAAAGGGAACTTTTTAGATATTCCAACAGATTGTCCTCAGCGTAATGAAAGGTTAGGTTGGACAGGAGATGCCCAGATTTTTAGTAGGACAGCATGTTATCTCATGAATACCTATACTTTCTTTTCTAAATGGCTTAGGGATGTAAAAGCAGACCAGACACCCGAAGGGGGTGTGCCACATGTTGTACCAGATATTCTATCTAATAAATGTGAAGAGGATTGGTTATTGAGTAAAGGAACTCACTCAGCAGCGGCATGGGCAGATGTAGCAACGATTAATCCTTGGACCCTCTATTTGACTTTTGGTGATAGACAGATTTTAAAAGAGCAATATGAGAGTATGCAAGGATGGGTAGACTTTATGTATAATCACTCAGAAGATGGGATTTGGAGTTACGGTCTCCAATTTGGGGATTGGGTAGCCTTAGATGCAGAAGAAGGAAGTTACTTTGGGGCTACACCCAATGAACTAACTGCAACGGCCTATTATGCTTATTCCACCCAACTACTGGCTAAGATAGCTAAAGTATTAGGAAAAGAAGAAGACTACGAAAAATATACGCAGTTACACCAAGAGATTGTAAAGAGTTTCCAAAAGCACTTTTTTAACAAAGAGGGCAGGTTGATTGCTCAGACTCAGACAGCACACATATTAGCCTTGTATTTCGACTTAGTTCCAGAGGGCCATAAAGAAAAGATTGTAGAAGGTCTTTTAGACTTATTAAAAAAGGAAAATGGACATTTGGTAACAGGCTTTGTAGGTACACCTTATTTCTGTCATGCTTTAAGTCAAAACGGACATACCAAAGAAGCTTATGAACTCTTACTAAAGGACGATTTCCCATCTTGGCTTTATCAAGTAAAGATGGGGGCAACGACTATATGGGAACACTGGGATGGCATAAAGCCAGATGGAAGTATGTGGAGTGCAGATATGAATTCCTTTAATCACTATGCTTATGGTGCCATTGGTGAGTGGCTCTACCGAGTTGTGGCAGGAATAGAAATTGATGAAAATGAACCAGGCTATAAACATAGCATTATAGCTCCTCATATAGGGGGAGGATTTGACTATGTGAAGGCAGCTTATGAATCCATTTATGGGAAGATTAGCTCTCACTGGAGAGTTAAGGGCAAAAGGGTTGAAATGGACCTTATTATTCCAGTAAATACAAGGGCTACCCTTTATTTAGAGGAAGTAAAAGAAGTTATAGAAGCAGATGGTATGGTATTTGAAACAGGCAATGGATTGACTTATGCAGAAGTGGGCTCTGGAAATTATCATGTTATTTATGAAACCTATTAAGAAAAGAAAAGGGAGGAAATAATAATGAAAACAAAAAAATTATTAGGATTACTTATGAGCACAGTTTTAGTAGCAGGTACACTTATTGGCTGTGGGGGAAAATCTACTTCAGAAGCTACAGCACAACCGGCTAAAAAGGAAACAACAACCCAAAGTAGTGAGGGAGCTGCAGATAAAACGGAGGAAAAGGTAACGCTTACTATGCTAATAGACAAAGATGTTACACAGGAAGGCTTTAAAGCTGTGGCAGCCTTAGCAGAAGAGAAACTAGGGATTACCGTAGAAATAGAGACTCGTCCAGGGGGACCAGATGGTGAAAATATAGTAAAAACACGTTTAGCATCAGGAGACATGGCAGATATCTGTTTATATAATTCAGGCGCTTTATTTTCTGCATTAAATCCTTCAGAGTATTTCTTAGATTTATCCTCACAAGAATGGGTCAGTCGTTTAGATGATACCTATAGGGAGACAGTAAGTATTAATAATGCAACCTATGGGGTACCTTATTCTTCAAGTCAGGCAGGAGCTATTTTATACTCTAAGAAAATTTACGAAGAATTAGGCTTAAAAGTACCTAATACATGGGACGAATTTATAGCAAACTGTGATGCTATTAAAGCTGCAGGCAAAACAGCTATTTTAGGGACTTTTGCAGATGTGTGGACGACTCAACTTCTTTTCTTAGGAGACCATTATAATGTTTTACAGGCAGATCCAACTTTCCCAGAAAGATTTGAAGCAGGAGAAGCTAAATATGCTACAGAACCAGCAGCTCTTAGAAGTTGGGAAAAATTAGCTCAGACAAGTTCCTATTACAATAGTGATTACTTAGCAACAACCTATAATGATGGATGTGATATGATGGCTAATGCAGAAGCAGGCCACTGGTTAATGCTGACACAATCTTTATCTAATATTTATGGACTTTATGGCGATCAGGTTAATGATATTGGTGTATTTGGTATTCCTGGGGATACAGACACAGGGTTAACAGTATGGATGCCCGCTTCTCTCTATGTGAATAAGAATTCAGATAAAGTAGAAGATGTTTTAAGATTTTTAGAATTCTATACTACAACTGAAGCATTAGATGCTTACACAAGCGCTATTTTACCAGATGGTCCTTATTGTATTAAAGGCTATCAATTACCTGATAATGGTTATGAGGCAGTAAAAACAGATATGCAGGCTTATTTTGATGCTGGAAAGACTTCTGTAGCTCTTGAATTCCAAACAGCAGTAAAAGGTGCAAACTGCCCTGCTATTTGCCAATTAGCTATTATAGGTGAAACAACAGCATTAGAATGTGCACAAGCTTATGATGAGGATTGCTTAAAACAAGCTGTACAACTTGGACTTGATTGGAAATAAGGGGTTAAAAACATAACCGCTAGAATTGGCTACCTAAGGCAGGCAGCCAATTCTATTAAAAAACAGAGAAGAGG
>JAEZKI010000001.1 GCA_023415525.1 Bacillota bacterium
TATTGTATATAGGTCTGAAGAAGAACAAGATTTAATGCTCGGTCTATTTACACCTTCTAACCGAAGCATTACAATGAATAGTCCTGTGATTGAAAGAATTAAAGGAAAAATTGAATACAATCAGCTGGGTGATTTGACACCTGCTCAAGATATTGAGACCGTTACCTTATATCATGAGATTTTTCATGCATTAGAAGAAGCTACTCCCGATATTTACACACGAAGCAAAATGATAAAGCGTAAACTATTAAAAGTGATTCCTTATTCACGGGCCTTAGATGGAGCTAGTGAGATAGGCGCCATCCATTTTTCAAAATGTATGGCAGGTATATCTTATTCACCCTGCATTTTTGAATATTATCTTTTCATGAATAATACCAGCAAATCAATTGATTTTTTTCATTAAAAAGAATATAATTATTCAATATAAATAAAAGTATAGGATTTAATACTTTTAAGCATTTTAGGAATCGTATAATGGACATAATAGTTGATTGAAAAGGAGAATTACAAGTTGCTGGATAGAGATCAAGTAATGGCACAAGAGGATTATCAATTAAATGAGGGAGAAGTTTATCCTGTATTGCGCCGTGCCATTGAAGAGTTGTTTTTGCAACCGGGGGTTATTTTAAGTATAAAGGATATATGTGAGTACTATAAAATAGGACGTTCTCCAGTTCGCGATGCTCTTATTAGACTTGACCAAGAGGGGTTAGTTACCTTATTACCACAACGAGGTACTATGATATCTAAAATAGATATCCATCGTGTTGAGCAAGAACGGTTTTTACGCTATTCCGTTGAAGAACAAGTGATGAAACTCTTTATGGCATGTCACACGCCATCAGATATCACCGATTTAAATGAGTCTTTACGCCAACAATATGAGCTTTGCAGTAAGAAGGAATTTGATGTTAGGGCATTTCTTAGATTAGATGATGCCTTTCACGAGATTTTTTATAGAGTTACAAATAAGCAAGTTTGTCTTACAACTATAAAGAATATTTGGGGACATTATCGTCGCATGCGTTTACTTTCCTTTGATAACAGTATCAAGATAGATGAAATATTAGGTCAGCATGCGGCATTGATTACGGCATTTCAGTCTAGAGACACGGAATTAATGGGTAATGTTTTTAATAAACATCTTTATCAACTTAATCAGGAAGAAAGATATCTCATAAAGAAGTATCCTAATTTGTTTGTAGGTGGAAAAGAACAAGGTACAGCTAATTCTTTATGGGAAGGTGATTACTTACAGGTTCTAAAGTCTGGCAAAGGCCAAATTCATGGATAAAGGAATTTATTAGTTTGTGTTTAGCGAAAAAAAGAAATTAAATAGAATTTAAAAGATGACTCCTATATTGTTTGGGAGTCATCTTTTGCTTTAATAGCAAAGGAGGATTGAACCTATAGTCTACCTTTTGCTTCTTGCCAGTCAATTAAAAGATTATAGCGCTCAGTTGTGAATTTTAATACACAATAATTAGGGTCATCATATCCCTTAAAATGGCTTTCCAATCCACTGTACCACATTTCCTTCTTTATATCAGAGTCTGTTAATTGTTCAATGGTACCAACTAATGAAAGATGGTAATCTTCACAGTTTATACATACGCTTGCCTTGTTGCAGTGATCAATTCTTTCAAATTTGGAATCTATACTAGTACAAAACGTAAGCCACTTTATACCCTCAGCTTTCGAGATGGATATTGTGGAGGTAGTGGGATAACCATCAGCACCAATAAGTGCCAGTGTGCAAAAGCCATGATTACCACCACCTATTTTTTTGCTTATAATTTGATTAGCTTTGGAAATAATTTCTTCATTCATAAGTTACATCCTTTCAATAATGGTATTTGGAATAATTAAAATTATCAGTCTATTGCTATTTAGCTTAACATATTTTAAGATTAAATAATAGTAGTTTTATAACCCATAAGCTACCTAGCTGAAGCCTACTGCTCTATAGGGCGGGATGAGGATGAAACCCCTATCAAGGAGCACAGATAGATGTATGTACTTCATATTTAAGCACTTGGTTATTATTAAGGATATAATAATTTATGATATACAGGATGGATAAGTTAAAATGTGTCATAAACCGTCATTCCATTAAGGCGATATAGTGGATAAGAGAAGTATGGGTTAAAAAGACAGGGGAGCTAAGGATGAAATCAAAAGAGGAGATTTATAAGTTTATAAAAAAACAAAAGGTTGCAGTGATCAGTTCAGTAGACGAAGAGGGGTTTCCTAATACAAAAGCCATGCTTATGCCACGAAAAATAGAAGGGAATAGCTTTTATTTCTCTACGAATACTTCGTCTATGCGAGTGAGGCAGTATCGAGAAAATAATAAAGCAAGCCTTTATTTCTTTAAGAAAGGGCTTGTGCACTATGAGGGTGTCATGCTTATTGGAACCATTGAAGTAATAGAAGATGAAGTAACTAAGAAGGAACTTTGGAAAATAGGAGATACGATGTTTTACAAAAAGGGAGTGACAGACCCTGATTATTGTCTATTAAAGTTTACAGCAACGAAAGGAAGACATTACAGCGATTTAAAGACTGAGAGTTTTACTTTTTATTCTCAAAAGAATTTGCTGAAGGATAAGATCCTAGAGGACAAGGAATTTACATTTCTAGATGTGGGACCCATATGTTGCAAAATATAAAGAGAGAGTTTAAGATTATGGTTTATTGAAGCAGGCTGAGTTTATTCAAATGGATTTTCTTAAATGGGAAAAGTATTCATCCCACTTATAGGATTATGCAGTGTTTGGATTTTTATGGGGGTACTTTATGACGATATAGGAAGCTAAGTTTTTTGAATTGTAAACAAGCCTTTGTAAGAAGACTTGTTTTTTATTCCTTATGATTCTTTGCCCTCCTGTCTATTGGTAAATGGAATGTAAATTTAGTATAATAACAAAAGTAAGATAAATTCTAGTATTGTGGGGTGAAGGAGTGGCAACAATTATTTTATATTCAGTGGCGATAATACTCTTAGTACTTTCCTGGATAAAGGATAAGGGGAAAACAAAGCAAGCAGTTAAAAAGGCGTGGAAAGCCTTTGAAAATATACTTCCTCAATTTTTGACCGTATTATTGATTATTGGCTTAATACTCACTATTTTAGATAAAGAGACCATATCCATGTTATTGGGGAACGAAAGTCGATTTCTTGGAATGACTATTGCGGCGGTACTAGGTTCTATTACATTGATTCCAGGATTTGTAGCCTTTCCATTGGCAGCCTCCTTACTAAGCGTAGGGGCTGGTTATGGTCAAATTACCATGTTTGTTACAACATTAATGATGGTAGGCGTTGTTACAATACCTGTAGAAAAGAAATACTTTGGAAGTGTAACTACCTATAAAAGAAATCTCTTTGCACTTGTCTTTTCAATAGTGATTGCGGTTATTATGGGAGGTATTATGTCATGAAAAAAAACATAAGAAGGTATCGTTATTTTCTCCTTCTTTTAATTATTAATATCCTACTGGTATTTACAATGCCTGATTTAGGTATTTCTTCATTCAGACTTACAAAAGATAATGTGATAACAATGCTTGGTATAATTCCTCCCATTTTTATATTTTTGGGATTACTAGATGAATGGGTAGAGCGAGAGACTATGATGAAATATATGGGGCAAGGTTCAGGTATTAAAGGGAGTCTATTAGCCTTTATAATAGGATCAGCAGCCGCAGGCCCTTTGTATGCCGCTTTCCCAGTTGCTGGTATTTTATTGAAAAAGGGAGTAAGTTTATTTAATGTGTTTCTATTTATTGGAGCATGGAGTGTGGCGAAGATTCCCATGGTTTTATTTGAAGCTACAAATCTAGGTATAAAATTTATGGGTTTACGATTTGGCTGTAATTTAGTGGGGATTGTACTTATAGCCTTTCTTTTAGCTAAGACAACAACAGATAAAACAAAAGAAGAAATATATGCTAATGCCCAAAAACTTTAGATTTAAAAGTAAGTTAAATTAGAATGATGAGATAATTAGATAAAAAGGCTTGTACACTACGAGGGTGTTATCCTTATAGGAACCATTGAAATTTTGTTAATAAAAACCTTGCTTAAGACGTGGTGTCATAGGTTATAATGGGAAAAAAGTAAAAGTGCTTCTTAGGAGGTGTGAAAGTGGAAGAAGAATGGTATCAACCTCATGAATTTGCACAACTTGTTGGAATGACGAAAAGAGCAAATCGTTACTTTTCGTTATTTAGGTTTTTCTGTGGAAGAAATTAAAGAGATTCAGGAAAAGCAAGTCGCCCTAACCCTCCAAAAGAACTTACTGAGAGATAAGATCCTAGAAGCTAAGCGATTGATTTCAGCTATTGAAGACATGGAAATGGCCATATATCAGCAAAGTCATATACCCTGGGATAATATGTTTGATGTCGTTAAATATACAAAACATGCATCGGTGGAGCAGGGTATGATGCACTATTATGACCAACGAGCATAAAGAAGATATTGAAACACGTATCCTATCAGATGGTCGCTAGTTTGCCATTTATAAAAAATACTTCCAGGAAGAAGAGATAGTAGAAATACTGGAGAAATACCAGATTAGAGCAGAAAAGGTCTATTGGGGATTAAATTTCTTTGAAATCATTGGAGAGCTTCAATGACTAAAAGGTGAAAGAAGGAATAAAGATGATTAGAGCCATGAAAGAAGAAGACTGGAAGGATATGATGGCTATCTACAAACAGAGCTTAAAAAAAGGTGATGTTACCTTTACCACAGAATGTCCAAGCTATGAAGAATGGGATGAGGCACATATTAAAGAATGTAGATATGTTTATGAAGAAGAGGGACGAGTCGTAGGCTATACGATGATTGCACCTACTTCAAAGCGGGAACCCTATAGAGG
>JAEZKI010000011.1 GCA_023415525.1 Bacillota bacterium
CATCTTCACGCACCATCTTCAACTGATTCCTAGCTATTCTTTCAATATATTCAGGCGTATTGATTTCTGCCACTTCTTTTTCTAAGGCTTCTAATTTATTTTGTTCCTCTAAAAGAATCTTTTTTTCTTCTTCTACTTGCTCTTCCACACGTTTAATAAGGTTATTCACTTGATAACCTTTTATACTTAATCCTATTACCATAATGGTACTTATAATAATAACAAAATAAGCTAACCTATTCTTTTTTTTCATTCGTATCCCTACTTTAACCTCATGATAGGTAATTACTTAATATTACTTAATATTATATTACCTAATTCGTAATAGGTTGTAAATCATTTTTTCTCTTTACTTAAAAGTTTCTGTTCTTGCTGCTGTTTTTTTAATTGACTCCTTACTTTGTAATCTGTCAGTAAATCTGCTTTCTTATGATACCACCTACGATTAAGCTTTCTTATTTCTCTTCTCTCGTAATTATGTAGTACTCCTACTTTATACTGCATATAACCCAAGGGTCTCTTAATGCCCTTTATAATGATTCTAATAGGAATAAGGAGAAGCTTTATAACTTCAGCTATTATCTTCTTTATATAATCAATGACTGCTGTAGCCATCTTCATAAACACAATACTAAAAGTAGCAAAATAAAGTATACCCCCTAAGATCATACCTACAAATACAAAAGGCCGTATGGCTGCATAGTTCCTTATATAAAGCAGATAAAAGCTAATAAGTGCACATCCTACCCAATAAAGTGTATCTTCAATTTGGACAAAGAAATTGGGATGCTTAATAATTTTTCTAAAAATCCTAACTAAGTCAAAGATAACCCCCATTATTATCCCTATCTCAATACAAGTTATAAACAAAAGTGTCTGATTACTCACAATCTGATTCATCATACCTCACCAACTTATTTAAAAAGTTTCGATAGCATGGAGCTCTTTTTTTTACTACTGCTACTTTGGGCCTCATGATAAACAAGTTCTGTAATAAACCCATCAATAATCATATCACCATCATCTATATTCATCTTTACAATGTGTAATTCTTCGCCTTTAATTTCAATATAGCCCTCACTGGTTTCTAGTTCCACAGCTTCTTCATCAAAAGAAAAGACATCCATAACTCCTGTAAGCGTTATTTTGTGTCTATCTGTAATAGTTATAATATGCTTTTTAGATATTTTTTCCTCCATATTAATCATCCCTTCATATAAATAGTTTTCTATAACTATTTATATGAAGGGATTAAAGATTTATTACAGAATACGGTACAAGTCATTGGTTTCTTCTTTTTTTACATGTTCCTTTATATCTAGAACTTCATATTTGGTGGTTTGTGAACCAAAGCGAATTTCTAATACATCCCCCACTTTTACCTCTGAACTAGGTTTAGCCACTTTTCCATTAATGGTTACCCTTTCATGATCACAAGCTTCTTGAGCAATTGTACGTCTTTTAATAATACGAGAAAGCTTTAAATATTTATCAATACGCATTTTTATCTCCCTTTTAACTTAATAAAAAAAATCTACACCAGATGTGTAGATTTTTAAACTATTTTACTAATTATTCACCTTTAACAACATCTTTTAAAGCTTTACCAGCTTTAAATTTAGGTGCTTTTCCACCTGGAATTGGCATTTCTTCATTTGTCTTTGGATTTCTACCCACACGTGCTTTACGCTCTGTAACTTCAAATGTACCAAAGCCTACTAATTGAATTTTACCCCCAGCTTGAAGCTCTTCCATTACCACATCTTCAAAAGCTTTAAGGGCTTTTTCAGCATCTTTTTTACTAATTTCAGCTTTTGCAGCCATTGCTGCTACTAATTCAGACTTGTTCATTATTTTTCCTCCTCTATACATGTACAAACATGATATATGTATTGAAAATTAGCGCAAGGTTATTCCAACTTTTTATACTCATTCCATAACTTGTCCATCTCTTCAAGAGAGAAGGTATTAAGCTCTTTACCTTGTAAAAACGCTGTGTTTTCAATATATCTAAATCTATTTATAAACTTTTCCACTGACTTTGTCAAGGCAAATTCAGGATTTACCTCAAAAAATGTGGATAAATTAACCACAGAAAACAATAAATCCCCTATTTCCCCTTCTAATTGCCCCATATCTCCCGTTTTTGCTGCCACTTTTACCTCTTGTAATTCTTCTATAATCTTTTCTATAATACCTACAGGATCCTCCCAAAAGAAGCCAACCTTAGCTCCTTTTTTTTGTATTTTTTGAGCTCTTATAAGAGCAGGTAAAGCTTTAGCTACTCGCTCCATTGATTCGGTAACAGACTGCTCCTTCTTTTCTATCTTTTTAAGCTCCTCCCATGTAGTTAATACTTTACTAGGAGAGTCCACTCCCTTTAAATCTTGAAACACATGAGGATGCCTATAAACAAGCTTGTGAGCTAACTCACTTACTACATCCTCTATAGTAAAATCCTTCTCCTCCTTGGCAATTTGAGCATGCATTAATACTTGAAGTAGGACATCTCCTAACTCTTCCTTTATATTAACATTATCCTCATTTTTAATAGCCTCTATTAACTCATAACTTTCTTCTAATAAATGAGGAAGTAGTGACATGTGGGTCTGTACCTTATCCCATGGACATCCATTTTCTCCTCGTAACTGTTCAATAATCTCTAATAATTGCTCATATGTATACTCTTTTGCCATGTTAAACCCGCCCTTTCTTATTCCTAATAAGTGTACTCTATAATAACAAAAAAAGCCAGTAGTCTCCAAAAGCTAGTGGCTTTTTAAGTATTACCTTATTGTTCCATTTGCTTGCCAATAAAACCTGAAGCAGATTGTGCTAATTTTTCTTCTACTTCACCCATCATACTATTTTTATTAGCTGATAAGAAAATAACTGCTCCTATAGCGTCCCCTTCACAGATAATAGGTGAAATAACTTCTGAGTAATAACTCTCTGTACTACCCTCAGACAAAATAGGAGTAAATTTATTATCATCCTTTGTAGCTTTAAAGAGCGTCCTACTCTCAATAATCCTCTCTAGATTACTACTAATGCCTTTATCAAGGAATTCTTTTTTTGAGCCTCCTGCCACAGCTATAACTTGGTCTTTGTCTGAAATACATGTAATATGTCCTGTAGCTTGTGCTAGAGCATCTGCATATTCCTTAACAAAAGAACTCAACTCCCCAACAGGCGAATATTTTTTAAGAATAACTTGTCCCTCATTATCTGTAAATATTTCCAAAGGGTCCCCTTCTCTAATACGTAATGTTCTGCGTATCTCTTTAGGAATAACTACGCGACCTAAATCATCTATTCGTCTAACGATGCCTGTTGCTTTCAAACAAAACAACCTCCTTAATGTCTCTAAATGATATATAGCATTAACTATAATTTACAATTATTATGCTACATAATTTCTGATTATATGCACCTATCTTTTTGGACTTATCTTCTCTATATAATTATTACCAATAACTTTTTTTTCATTCATTCTATCAAAAAGGCTCCTCTCACTAAAATTGTATCCTCCCTTTTAAGTCAATATATTGTTTTACTTAAAAGGGAGGATATTTAAATTAGTAAGACGAGCCTTTTTATTACTTGTCTTTTATTCGTATCATTTATTATTTTGTATTATTTAGTAGTTGTCTCTGGTGTTGTCGTTGCTGGAGTTGTGGTTTCAGTAGCTTGGGGTGTTGTTTCTCCTGTATTTGTATCCTTACGAATAACATGAATATTTTCGTAGCCTTCTTCTTTTATGACTTTCATACTCTCACTTAAGGCTGTCAGTTCATTTTGAGCAAAGCGTGCTTTCACACTAGCCTCTGCATCTTTTTTAATAGTAGCTTCATCACCTGTAGAGCGTGCTTCAACTTTCATAATATGGTAACCATAGCTAGTTTGTACAAGTTCAGGATATACTTCTCCTACTTTGCCTGTTACAAAAGCAACTTCTTCAAATTCTGGTACCATTTGACCTTTTCCAAAAGTGTATTCACCTTGTTTATCTTTAGATCCTGGATCTTCTGAATAAATTTTTGCAAGCTCTCCCATATCTTCTCCTGCTAAAGCTTTGGCAAGAACCTCTTCAGCTAAAGCTTTAGCCTTAGCAAGCTCTGCTTCTGGTAAGTCATTACCCGCTTCATCTTGGGTTTTTATGAGTACATGCTTAGCTGTAGCTGTTTCATATTTCTCCCTAATCACATTTATTTCTTCTTCAATTTCTTTTTCATTAGGTACATAACTTTCGCTTATTTTTTCAGTTACTTTCTCAATAAGCACACCATAGTATAGAAAATCTTCTACATCTGCTTGATTTAAATGAAGATCATTAACTAAATCTGTTCGAGAACTCATAATTTGTTTAGCATTGGTCTTAACGGCGGCTTTCTCTTCTGAAGATAACTTTATACCTAATTCCTTTGCTTTTTCTTTAGCAGCTACAGATACTTTAACGGAATCTAAAGCTCTTTCCTTAGCTACATCCTCTGTCTTCTTGCCTTCCAAGTCCATATCCCATATCTTAGGTGTCAAACTCTCAAATTGTTGCTGAATAGTCCATAAATAAAGTCTGTATACAGGTTCTGTAATTTTATTATCATTTACTGTAAGAATGGCTTTGGCACTACTCCTACAACCTGCTAAAAGGCTTATGGATAGAATACCCATCATTATTCCAGCAATTATTTTTCTTATTTTTCTCACTTCAATCTCTCCTTATTGTTTATCTTATTGCTTTTACCAGGTTATTACTGTTTTTATTATAGCTCAAAATATTTAACTCTTCAATTTTTTGAGCTCTTGTAATATATTCTTAATATAGCTTAGGAGCTCCTTACGGCTTTCACCTGTTAAATCCAGTCTTAGAC
>JAEZKI010000026.1 GCA_023415525.1 Bacillota bacterium
GTAATATTTCTTCCTTTTCAATTAATGGCGTATCAATGGGTACGAAGCCATTTTTCTCATAAACTTTGCTTATTTTTTCTACCATATCCTTAAAGATTATCTGCTCCCTAGGAAGAAGTTCCATGAAACCAGGTAATATACTGGGTTTTATTTTTTGCATCATTTTATTCTCTCCTTATAAATTAATATAAAAAAACACGTAGGCTAATACCTACGTGTCTGTCTGCATGCTTATCCAAAAAGAGGAGCAAAATAATTTTACCTCACCATGCGTCATCACCCTAGATACAAGCCTAACTAGAAATAGACCTGTATCTCCTCAACTCATGAGTGACCCAAGTCCTAGTGGTGATGATGATGGTGGAATTGTCTACTATTTGTAGCTTGTGAAGTATTCATTTTGCTCCTCCTTCATTTATTTTTAATGATTCTAACCTATTTTCACTACTTTTTCAACCTTTATTTAAATTTAAAAGCTTTTATTAACCCTACTATCACCGATCCCATTAAAGATAAAATAGAATAAATCAATACCCATATTAGAAAAGTTTTATTAAATAATGTAAAAGTAACAATAAGCCATCCTAAAAAAGTGATTCCAACAACTATATACACCTTTTTTATTACCATTTGACAAATTACCCCGAATAAAAATGATAATAATGGAAAAATTAATAATACCATCATAAACTCCATATTTCACCTCCTGCCGTGAGTTCCCTTATATGATAACATAAATTACTTCGAATTTATTGATTATAAATAAACTTCTGATTAATTGCAGAATCAAATTGAACTACATAGTAAGTCCATAGTAGCTTTTCTGAATAAAACTAAAATTACTACACAACTACTTATCAAAAAAGCTAATTTCTTTAACTAAAACACCCCTCAAGTCTTTGGGACGAGGGGTGTTCTTAGAGTTATTCTTTTATTCAACCGTTACTGATTTGGCTAAGTTTCTTGGTTTATCCACGTCATTACCACGGGCAATAGATACGTAGTAAGCAATGAGTTGAGTTGGGATAACAGAAAGAACTGGCATTAAGAGGTCTTCTGCTTCTGGGATATAAATAATATCATCTGCTACTTTTGCCATTTCACTATGGCCTTCTTTGGTTACAACAATAACGAAGGCCCCACGTGCTTTAACTTCTTTGATATTGGAAATCATTTTTTCTTCTAAGGCTTTTTGAGTGACTACACAAAGGACAGGTGTTCCCTTATCAATAAGAGCAATGGGACCATGTTTTAATTCACCTGCTGCAAAAGCTTCTGTATAAAGATACGAAATCTCTTTTAGCTTAAGGGCTGCTTCTCTTGCTGTGGTGTAATCTACACCTCTTCCAAGATAAAAGGCACTTGGTGTGTCTTTAATATCTTGAGCAATCACTTCAATTTTTTCTTTTTTTTCTAAGATTTTTTCTACAGCTGGCGCTAAAGCTTCAATGCGGTCAATCAATTCATGATATCTTTCTATGGTAATAGTTTGCTTTTTGTATGCAAAATCTAGAGCTATCATATAGAATGCAATCATTTGAGCGGTATAAGCCTTTGTAGAAGCTACTGCGATTTCTGGTCCTGCCCAAGTGTAAAAGACATCACTGGCTTCTCTTGCCACAGAAGAACCTACTACATTGGTGATGGCTAAAACTCTTGCTCCTTTGGCTTTTGCTAACTTCATAGCAGCTAAGGTATCTGCGGTTTCTCCAGATTGAGAAACGACAATGAGTAAAGTATGATTATCAATAAATGGGTCACTGTATCTAAACTCAGAAGCTATATCTACTTCTACAGGAACCTTGGCTAACTTTTCAATGGCATACTTCCCTACAAGTCCTGCATGATAGGCTGTACCACAGGCTACAATATAGACTTTTGTAATCTCTTCTAAATCTTCCTTTGTCAACTTAATATCATCTAAATGAATCATACGGTTTTCATCTAAACGTCGTAGTAAGGTATCACGAATAGCTTGAGGTTGATCATAAATTTCTTTCATCATAAAGTGCTCAAAGCCACCTTTTGATGCAGCCTCTATATCCCACTCTACATGGGTAATCGCTTTATCTACTTTTTGACCTTTGGCATCTAAAATAGAAATCTCACCCGCTTTGACATAAACCACTTCGTCATTGTCTAAGTAATAGACATCTCTTGTATATTTTAAAATAGCTGGTACATCCGAAGCAATAAAGTATTCTTCATTCCCTAAACCTACAATTAATGGACTTTCTTTACGTACAGCCACTAACTCATCAGGATGCTCAGTAGAAATAACGCCTAAGGCATAAGCTCCTCTAAAAAGTTCAACGGCTTTGTAAACAGCAGCTAGAAGATCCCCTTCATAAAATTTATCAATGAGGTGAACAGCTACTTCTGTGTCTGTTTCTGATTTAAAAACATACCCTTCTTGAATGAGCATTTCTTTAATTTCCATATAGTTTTCAATAATCCCATTGTGAACAACAGCAAGGGTCTCCGTTGCATTCAAATGAGGATGTGAATTGACATCTGAAGGCACACCATGGGTTGCCCAACGTGTATGACCAATTCCAGTACAGCCTGTAATAGGGTCTTTCTCAAGGACTTCTTCTAATCGGCTGAGTCTTCCTTGCTTCTTAGCAAAGCTAAGTGTTCCCTCACCTGTGGTAATAGCAATCCCTGCTGAATCATACCCTCTATACTCCAGTTTAGAGAGTCCATCCAAAATAATGT
>JAEZKI010000032.1 GCA_023415525.1 Bacillota bacterium
ATCTAAGACAGCTACCATAAATTCTTTTAAATAGATGCTAATCCCCATAAAGTATCTTACTTTTTCTTCCTTCATCTTAATTTATTGGCTCCTATTACTTGTTTTTCTTTTTCCGTAAAAACTACTATTATTATATCTAATTTTTAACACTTTATAAAGTCTGCCAACCTAATATCCATGAAAATTATAATCTTTTGAACTATAAAAAGGCCTACAAAACTTATCCTTGTAAGTCTTGTAAGCCTATATTCTTTACTATTTATCCTCATTTATCGAGGGTTACTCTTACAATCATTAAGTTCTATAAAGCTACTCCTGCTTCTCCTACTTGTACAGACTCTCCTTTAAGTTGATTATAAATATTAGCCATAGTTACTTGCATATAAGGAATGAGCCATAAGTAGCCAATTCCCAAGGTAAAGCTACAAACAATTGACCAACCTATAAAAGATAAATAGGTTACAAAAAGTTGTCCCTTATGTCCCTTTGTCATTTCTTTACTTCTCTTTAAAGCTTCCATTACGCCTACTTCAGGATTTTCTGCTAAAACATACATAGCCATAGAATAACTAATGGCTTTAATAATTCCAGGAACATACAATAATAAAGACCATAAAAGTGTAAAGATGGCTGTAACAATAGTTAAGCCCCAAGCTTTTAAAAAGCTTTCAAAACCTGAGAATATTACCCCTACTGTTGGTTTTTCTCCATTGGCAAACTTAAGTGAAAATTTAGCAAAACCTAATGTTATAGCAGCTGCTATACCAGAAAAAGCAATCGCTCCTATTAATGGAATTAATACTAAAGCAGCAGCCACCGCTACTACTAGTTCACCGAGTAGTAATGCACCTATTGCTGTCCCCCATTTTCCCTTTAACTGTGCCTTTGCATTTGCCTTTGCTTGAACTCTTTGTACCATTTTAAATCTCCCCTTTTTCAAAATATTATTATGGTATAAATAAGAGTATGTCTCTTATTTCTCTATCATACCTCAAATATAAAATATTTTCTATATATTATACAATATTTTAAAAAATTATTTATTAATTTCAAGTTCCATTTATGAGGTACATCTCCAACACTGACTTATTATAAGGCTACCTCTTCTAATTGTTTTAGACTACTCCTATATTAAATCATTTTCTATAATTGGTTCATATTCTATCTGTGTCCCGATAGAACCTCCTTTTATTTGATTATAAATATTAGCATAGGTTATCTGCATATAAGGCACAAGCCATAAGTAACCAATTCCTAATGTAAGACTGGCCAGTAATGTCCATCCCAAAAAGGATAAGTACACCACAAAGAGTTCCCATTTATGTCCTGTTGTGATTTCTTTACTCTTATTTAATGCCTCCATTACACCTATTTCAGGGTTATCAGCTAAAATATACATGGCCATAGAATAACTAATAGCTTTAATAATGCCTGGAATAATGAATAATAAAGCCCATAAGAAAGTAAAAATACCAATAACCAAATTTAAGCCCCATGCCTTTAAGAAGTTCTCAAAACCTGAAAACATTTCATCTACATCAGGCTTGTTTCCATTAGCAAATTTAAGAGAATAACTAGCCATACATAGTACAACCACACTAGCAAGCGCTGTAGAACCTATCCAGCCAACAAATGGAATCATATTAACGACTCCACTAGCTAGGCTTACTAATCCAATTAGTACGAATGCCCCTATGGCTCTCCCCCAATAGCCTTTTAATTGTGCTTTTGCATCTGTCTTTGCTTGAACTCTTTGTATCATAATTAATCTCCCCTTTTATAAAATGATTGTCTTAATACAAATATATTCCTTATAGGTCTATCATAACCTATTTCCCAATTATTTTACAGATTATTTTTTTAATACTGGAGAATCACTTAATTTTTACCAAACTAAACTTAATGGCTGTATAGCTTACTTCCTCTGGCAAGGCTTCTTTTATAGGCTTTAAAAGGTTTGTCCCACATTGTTGTATGGCTTGTATAATTTGCTCCTCATATTCTTCAGGAATAAAATCAGAGTAGTTTACCTCTAACCCTTCTTCAATGCATTTCAGGAGATGATTTTCTACAGTCATCCTAGTCAGCTCTCTCTCCTTAGCAATCTCTTCTATGGTCAAGCCTTCTTTATAAAGCCCATAGGTTAGTTTATGGCTATCTCGAGGAGCCGACTTGGTAGGTAGGGTAAAGCCACTATTCCCTTCTAATTTGATTTCCTTGATAATATTATTTTTTTCTACATACTCTTTAATAAGCTGTATAAAATTTAAGCCGTATTTTTGAAGTTTATGCTCTCCTACTCCTGATACCTGTAAAAACTCTTCTTCGGAAACAGGGTACTTCTTACACATATCTTTGAGAGAGGTATCAGGGAAAATCATAAAAGGCTGCACCTGATGGGCTTTTGCTAATCTATAACGTTCTTGTCGCAGTAGATCAAACAAGTCATTGTCTGCCCCTCCTAATACTTGAGGCACTGCCTTTTGCTTAACAATAAGACGTCTAATCGTCACCTTTTCCTCTCCTTTTAAAACAGGCAGGCTTTGAGGCGTTAACTTGAGAATAGGATATTGGTCGCCTGCTAATAAAAGATATCCTTCTGCTATAAGAAAGGAAATTAATTCTTTAATGACCTCTTTACTATATTCACGCATTAAGCCATAGGTGGATAGCTCATGAAATCGGAAATCCCTAATCTTCTGGGTATTGGCACCCTTTAATACATCTGCCACCAACGTACTTCCAAACTGTTCTCTCATCCGTCTTGTGCAACTCATAATCATTTGAGCTTCTCGGGTTATGTCTGTTTCTTCTATATCGTTATTACAATTACCACAATGCTTACACTCTTCAAGAAGGACCTCTTGTCCAAAATAGGTAAGGATATAACGCCTTAGGCACCCATGAGTATTACAGTAATCTACCATGCTATTGAGCTTTTGATATTCTTGACTATGGTCGGCACCCAGGCTGGCATTTTCGATTAGAAAACGATTGGTCATGATGTCTTGGGTACTAAAAAGCAAAATGCACTCTGCTTCCTCTCCATCTCTTCCTGCTCTTCCTGCCTCTTGATAGTAGCTTTCCATATTTTTAGGCATATTATAGTGCACTACAAAGCGCACATTAGGTTTATCAATACCCATCCCAAAGGCATTGGTTGCTACCATAATCGTGCTCCTGTCATAAAGGAAGTCCTCTTGATTCTCTCCTCGCTCCTGTTCACTTAAACCTGCATGATATTTGGTGGCTACTACTCCCAGCCTATTTAAGCGTTCACACACATCCTCCACATTTTTTCGTGTGTTGCAATAAATAATGCCACTCTTGCCCTTGTTTTCCAAAAGATACTGGCGAATTTCCTCTAGTTTATTTTGTGGTTTCCGAACTTCAAAGTAGAGATTGGGGCGGTCAAAGCTGCCAATGAGCTCAAAAGGCTTTTTTAAATGTAAAAGTTTAATAATATCTTCTTGAACAAGGGGAGTAGCTGTGGCTGTGAAAGCTGCTACCACTGGCCTCTTAGGAAGATAGTGGATTATCTGACTAATACGTCTATAGCTGGGTCTAAAGTCGTGGCCCCATTGACTCACACAGTGGGCCTCATCGACAGCTACAAAGGATACAGGCAACTCTTGTAAGAGCTCTATAAAGCTTTCTGTCTCCAAGCGCTCAGGGGCTACATAAAGCATTTTATAGGCTCCTCTACGTGCATTACTAATAATCTCCCTAAACTCAGAGGTGGACAATGTACTATTAATAAGCTCTGCCTCTATACCGTATTCCTTTAGTGTATCTACCTGGTCCTTCATAAGAGAAATAAGAGGCGAAATGACAAGGGTTACCCCCTCTAAAAGCAAGGCAGGAATCTGATAACACAGTGACTTCCCACCTCCTGTGGGCATAATTCCAAGGGCATCCTGCCCTGCCACAATATGATTAATTAAATCCTGTTGTCCTGGTCTAAATTCCTCATAGCCATAATACTTTCTCAGTACTTCCCTTGCATCCATCCATCCGAACTCCTTATCCTTTAATTTACTATTTAATATATTAACACAAACTCTAAACTTTAAACACCTTAGGAAAACATTACGTCTTAGGAATAGCGGTATGTTGTAGTCATTTTTAGATTTATTTAAATAATTTTATATTTGTATATCCAGTTTCCCTATGTTAGTCTACTAATAAATAGACTACCAC
>JAEZKI010000039.1 GCA_023415525.1 Bacillota bacterium
GGATTTAAGTATGAAAAGGTCAAAGGCTTTTCCCTAGGAATGAAGCAGCGCTTAGGTTTGGCCCTGGCCTTTTTAGGAGAACCCCAGCTAGTGGTTTTAGAAGAACCCACCAATGGCATGGACATTACAGGAATGGTGGATATTCGGGAGATGATTCTCAGAGAGAATCAAAAAGCAGGCACTACTTTTCTGATTTCCAGTCACTTGGCACATGAACTAGAACAAATATGTCATAAGATAGGCATTATGAAAGAGGGCAGATTGATAAAAGTAGCCACTTTAGAAGAAGCATTAGCTAAGAGTGGCAGTCTTGAACAATATTATCTGGATTGTACTGGAGAAGAGGGGGAAGGGGCATGAAAGCTATCGGAGCAAGTACTTGTAATGAAGGCATGAAGTTATTAGCGCGACCTAAATATAAAATTTTATGGGTCTTAGTGATGGGGATTTGTTTAGTAGGAAATCTAATTTTGCATGCACCTTGTAGTTTCCTAAATATCATGACAAGTACCATTTGCCCTCTCATTAGTTTTATGCTAGTAACAGATTTTTTTACAGCTGAACAAGAAGAAGGTACTATAAGAGCTATTTTACAAAGGCCCATTAGTCACTTTCAGGTGTTTGTCAGTAAACTATTGGTAGCCCTTGCTTATATAGGGGTCTTACTTATAGGCACCCTCGTTATAGGGATTATGGTACAACTGATAAAGGGAAACTTTAGTTTTGAACTTTGTATGGATTTAATCCTTGCTCATAGTGTGTCTCTTTTAGCGTTTGTACCTATTGTCCTTATGACTATTTTGATTTCTCAGCTAGTAAAAAATAGTTCATCTACCTTTTTATTTTCTATCTTTGGTTATATTGGAATAGGTGTTATAGGAACCTTAGTGCCTGGCTTATATAGTTACCTTTTTACTTCCTATACCAGTTGGTATAAATTATTTATAGGGGCAACACTTCCCTTTACAACTCTTTTGATGGTTATAGGATTAATAGGTGCCTATAGTACCCTCTTCTTTGCAACAGGCTACCTACTTTTTGAACGCAGGGAATACTAGAGTTTATTTTTTTGAGTATTGAGCTTGCGATAGAACTGCAATTGGGTTTCTGCTAGCTCTTGCTCACCCTTGGAAGAACGAAGGGCATGGATATAAAAGATGAGTTGGCGGATGATGAGAGGAAGTGTAATCATCATCATGAGACAGGTCATATTCTTAATGTTTAGGAGTAAAGTAGGGGATAAAAACCAGTGGCCTAATAAGGTAACATAGGCTTCTAGACCTACAGTAAAAACAAAGGATAACCAGCAAATAATCTCGATAAAGGATTCAAATTGTATTTCCTTTAAAAAAAGGCTTGGACTAATAGGAGCTAAAGGCTCTTCAGTAGGAGGGGTTGCAGGAACTAAATCTGTAGTATCTACTGAGGGAAGGGCCTTCTTTTTTTTAGCCTTTTTATCGCGTTTAAAGAGAGAAGTTGGAGAGATAAAGTAAAGTAAAAGGCAGCCTAAGGCTATACCACTTAAAGACCATAAAGTATTCGTATTCGCATAATAGCTAAAGGAAAAATAATCAGGGTAAGAGGCAGATAAAACGCTGTTAATAGCCACACTCATAAATAAGAGGCTACACCAGTAGATGATTTTACTGGTCATAATTCCTAGATATTGTTTGAAACCGTGATAAAGAATGTAAACAGTTATTCCAATACATAAGATAACAAGTTCTAATAATATAAGCATCATGATTCTCCTTCTAGGGCATAACCTTTTTTACTAAGGGAAGGCGTAAGTGTTAACTCTTCTTGCTTTTTCAACTCAGTAAGTTTTTGATTTACCCAAATAATAAATTTTGTTTTAATGAGCACATAGCGTTCCTCATTAGAAGGTGTAACATTCACTTGATTTAATTCTTCGTTAGATACAATACTGGCAAGGTTAAATTGACATAGGATAGCTAAGAAGCCTTGATAATCTTCTAGCTTATTTAAGCTGCACCACATCGAATAACCACTATTCATACTGGCAGGGAACAATTTAAAGTTTTCCATAAAGCTTTCAAGATAGTGAAGTGTTTCAAGGTGCTCATTCAGGGAAGAACCTTTAGGAGAGGAAGCTTGAATAGTAGAAAGCAACAGGTTTTCTGCAGCTTCTTTAGAATGCCCAACGATATCCTTGTTATGCTTGGCAAAGAGGGGCGTCTTTTCTTTGGCATTAATGAGAGCAAAGATCAAAGTAAGTCCATCTACAAGAATGGCAAAGCCAAGAGCAAACCAAGCCATAGTTTGGCTGCTACCTCTTTCTAAGAGGTTTTTAATAGGTAGAACATAGAGACTATAAATGGTATAGGTAGGTGAAGCTAAATCAATAGGTGCTTCTAGAAGTTCTAGCTGATTCAGCAAGGAAGCAGCATTTTTAAGCTCACTTTGTAAAGTACTATAGAAAGGCAACGCTTCATTTTCTGTTAAGCGAGAAGAAGCATCAGCTGTCCCATGAATTTCTTTATAGACATCCATCTCAATGGTTTGAAGTGGACGCATAAGCTGAGCATCCTTGGAGCGAAGGGTTGTAAAGTGCCCTAAGTCTTCTTTAAAGTTAGGGTAATCTTGTTGAAGATGGAGTAGTTCCAGACCTGTATAAAGCTGGGTAAGGAGAGTGGAAAAGGAATCCAACTTTTCTTCTCGGTCAGAAATAACAGAGAGAGTATATTCTTGAATAGCATTTAATTCTTCTGAGGGGGTAAGGGTAGCTGTGTGCTCAGGCAGTAAAAGATACATGCTATGGATAAGCTTTTGGACTTGCTCCTTTTTTGTGACGGTAGCAATGCTTTCAGTGGTAAATTCCTCTTTTGTTTTACCACCTAAGATAGACTTTACCTCATTTTGAAAAAGTTCAGTTTTTAGCTGAGAGTCTTGCTTAGCTGTATCACTGGCCATAGTCCCTAAGGTTGCATTATACTTGGCCATAGCTTCATAATAAGCATCTAGGTCTTCACCAAAACTGGCTTTATTAGGCTTTTGTAAGGTATTGGCTTGACTATTTAATAACCCCTCAGACATTTGGACAGAGTTAGCCTTTTCTGCTAAGGTATTATTTTCTTCTACTTGTAGGGCAAGTGCTGTATAAGAATTATCTAAAGTACTAACAAAGTCAAAGACATAGCCTTTCATAGTATTTTCAACCTTCTCTTGGAGTCCTTCATATTTTTGTGTAAGGTCACTGTAGATCTGTCCATAGCGTTCTTCTAAATAGCTAATGGGGGAGTTTATATTATTATAAATACCAATATAAGAAAAATAAGTAGAAGATAAAGTTGAAAAAAGTAAAATAACAATAAACCATACTTTAAAATGGCGACGAATGATATGGCTGGTACAAAACACAGTTAATTGAACGGCCAATGAAAAAAGTAAAGGGGCACTTAGAAAAAAGGGGAGCTTCACACCACCAAAATAAACTTTACTTCCTTCAAAGGTAGTGGCCAAAGAAATGATTTGCAAAAAAGTAGTGACAAGGACAACAAGCCACCCGAAGGTTGTCTCATTAAAGAGTTGATCCGTAGTGATAAGTTTGCCCTGCGAGGTTTGCTTAGAAAACATAGTCTATTCACCTTACTCTCTATAAGTTAATAATTTGTTTTTATGATTTTATTATAGAAAGTAATTCTTACAACTTATCCAATAGAAATCTTAAGATTTCTTCATAAATACATTAACTTATCTTAAGAAGTCCCAGTAGTTGACTTGTCTTGTTTTTAGTGAAATGGTAAGATGAAGAAAAGAGTAAGGGAGGTAATAGAATGGTATATGTAGCAGACGATAAGAGATATGAAACAATGTACTACAATAGGTGCGGAAAAAGTGGCATCAAATTACCTGCTATTTCTTTGGGGTTATGGCATAATTTTGGCGGGTTAGACACTTTTGAGAATGGACGGAAAATGGTAAGAAAGGCTTTTGACTTAGGAATTACTCACTTTGACTTAGCCAACAATTATGGGCCACCAGCAGGGACAGCAGAAGAAACCTTTGGCAAACTTTTAAGAGAAGATTTAAAGCCTTATCGCGATGAATTAATTATCTCCACCAAGGCAGGCTATACTATGTGGCCAGGAC
>JAEZKI010000048.1 GCA_023415525.1 Bacillota bacterium
GGATAAGATTACACTGCAGGTAGGTGCCAATGAAAACCAGTGTTTATCTATTGGTGGGGATGGCATGAGTCTAAGTAATGTACTCGTTAATATTTCAGGTATTACCTCTGATAAGCTTCCTTCAGAAAAGGAATATGAAACAGTTGATGCAACGGGTAAAGTAACTACCAAGTATGAAATTAATAAAGAAAATGCTAGTGGAGAATTTGAAGATATAACAACTGTAACAGATACATCAGTAACGCCTACAAAGGTTACTACCACTACTGTTAATAAAAATTTAGGAGAAATTCACTATAAAGAGGTAGAAGAGCCAGTAGGAACAACCATACTAGAGACAAAAACAACCTATGATGTAGCCAATGAAAAATGGGTAAAAGAGTATATAGTAAATGCATCAGGTGATCCAGCTGTAGGTACTAAAGAAGATGAAGATATAGATGGACTACCAAGTGCGCCAGTTATTCAAAAATTAGGTCCTAATGCTGGATTAACAAATAATATAATTGTAGTAGATGGTAAGGAAATAGATCCTTCTAAGCTTCCTATTACTATACCAGAAGGAAGTATAGTAAGTATTAAGCTTGATCCAGGTTGTACACTGAAGCTTCAAGCAGAAGAGGATGGTACACCACGTAGTGTAACCCTAGAAAAAGGAGAAAAATTGGTTTACAAAGCGGGAAAGGGTTCCATGACAATAACGCCTGATGGCATTATTATGGAAAAGAATGAAAAAGGTAAGCAAGATGCTGTTATGCTTATACCAGGAACAAATGAAGGAAGTAAATATAATGAAAGCCTGATTCTTTTTGCAAACCAAAAAGAATCAGATGCAACTATTGTAAGATTAGATGCAGCTATTGAAGCTACCTCTAAGATAAGAAGTACACTTGGGGCTTATCAGAACCGTTTGGAACATACAGTCAGCAATTTAAGTATCAGTGAAGAAAATATGACAGCTGCTCTTTCACGTATTCAAGATGCTGATATGGCACAGGAAATGACGGAGTATACTAAGTATAATATTATTTCCCAGGCAGGAATCTCTATGTTAGCACAAGCCAATCAGCGTCCACAACAAATACTTTCTTTATTGCAGCAATAGTTAAGTTATTTTTAGAAAAGTGTGTATAAAGAAGTAGAGGTTTAGGGCATACTCCTATTGAGGAGTGGTACAAATGAGAGAAGAAAAGGAACCAAATAAAGAAGCGAAGGAAGTACTTATAGAAGAGATTTGTAGGTTGCAAGAAGAGATGGCAGCTACATTAAATCAGTTTTCAGATGTAACAGAGCCTGAATTAGTGGATTACTATACCTATTATTACAAGGCAAACGAAATAAAACATACCTATTTATTAAAAAAGTTAAAAAAAATATATTATGCTGACCACACATAAAAAAGTTATTAATTAACAATCCCCTGCATACTAATAGATTAAGTACAAGCTTAATGAGAGGTATGGAGGGGATTATATGTTTGAAATTCATCCGTTTATTATGATGTGTATGGTGGTTTGCGTGATCGCCTTATGCTGGATTCTGTTTCAAGAAAAATGTATTAAGGTAACAGCTCAAGCTATTGTAGGGTGCCTTGTGATTTATTGTGTGAATCAACTTATTCCCCAGTATGCTATTGGAATTAATGCCATAAGTATTATTTGTACAGGGTTACTAGGGATACCTGGTGCCACATTACTCTATGTATTAAACGGTATCTTATAAGCACGTAAAAATAAATATAAGGTTGTTGATAAAGCTTATACACAAAACTGTTAGTTATGTGGATAAGTTGGTGAATGAAGCTGTAAAGGCCTAAAAAACTGTACTTTTTGAATATTGACAATTGTGAATAAATATGTTAGTATAAATAAGAACAGAGGTGTGGATAAAACTACTTTTCTGTTCCAACTATGTTAGAATATAACATATCAATCCCTTTATGCTCTATTTATATAGAGCTTTTTTTTTGTTTTAAAAATGAGTCACTTTGTATAATTTCCATATATAGGTATAAAGCATGATTGTTTTGTATAAACTATAAATGCAAACAGTAGATGGATTATCCTATAAATGGAGGAGAGCATGAGCATATTAGATTGTCTTGCTGACTATACAGCAACTATAAAAAAAACACCTTATGTGTATACATTGCAGAAGATGGGAATAGAAATATTTAGTCAGTTTATCATGACCAATAGTCTAGATGGTGAGCTTTCTCTAATGAATAGAGACCTAATTGATAAATTATTGCTTTACTGGATACCTAGAAATAAAAAGTATTTAAGTGAAAGTCAGGCCTATCAGGTAGTATTTACAATCAATGATATTTATGCCTATATAATGGAATGCAAGCAGAAGATATATGGAAAAGAAGAAAAGGAAAAAGAAGTCTTACCAGAAGAACCGGCT
This sequence comes from Bacillota bacterium, assembly GCA_023415525.1. Classification (GTDB taxonomy): domain Bacteria; phylum Bacillota; class Clostridia; order Lachnospirales; family Cellulosilyticaceae; genus Sporanaerobium. The sequence goes on from JAEZKI010000048.1 coordinate 2,410, forward strand.
ATATTGAGCATTTATGGAGAAGAATACATTCGTCTTTATAAGCTGAGAAATAGCCTTTTAAAATCTACCTGTGATCCCATTATTTCTATTCAACCATTAATTATTGATTTGAATAATTATCGGTCCAAGAGAAAAAAAGAAAGCTTAGCTGAGCTTGCTACAACTTATGAACAGGCCCTTTTTGAAGTAAAAGAGTGTAAAGAAGGAGGGCAAATTATATTAACAAAGAGGGGACAGGCTAAACAGTATAAGCTTTTACTAGAATATCCTATCTACAAATATTTTAGGCAAGGTGATTTTATACAAGGCATTATAAAGAGAAAGTTATTTTATGTATACTGGGAGATAGAAGAGCTAAAGTCCTATTACCCCCATCAGGCAAAAGCATATTTTTAAGATATGCTTTCTTTTATGTCTAAATTTAGGTATAATACTTCTATAAATATTCTGTCAAGTATAATTAGCCTAGGAGTTGTTAGTGTGAAAAAGATACAGCATTTAGTATGGGTAATTATGGGCATCGTTATTTTTGGAGTGTTAATAAGCGTAATTATATGGAGAAGACAGGTAGATACTAGAGTAGTTGCGCCTAGTCAAGATAGGGAAGCAGTTATAGAAACAGTGAAGTTGCCAAGGACTTATAACACTTATGAGGCACAGGTAAAATTTAGTCCTAATTTTAGAAGTTTTGAAGGAACAGAGACGATTAAATATGTACATGAATTTCAAACACCTACGCTAACTATCTTATTACAACTTTTTGCAAATAAAAATATAACAGATGAAGAACGTGATGAGTTAGGTTATACAACTATTGAAAAATTGGATATTACAACAGCTATGGTAGCTGGTAAAGAAATAAAATTCACTCAAAAAGGGACAAGCCTTACGCTCTACTTAGAAGATAAGCTTACCTATAAGGGTGAAGTGGAGATTGCATTGACCTTTAAGGGAACTACATACGGAGCAATAAAAAATAACAAGGAATCATCAGAAGTGATTTTATGTAAAAGCTTCTTGCCACAGATTGTTCCTTTTGAAGAAGGGCTGGGGTGGGTTGTTACAGAGCCACAAGGAGAAGAACAATTTGCCTATGCAGAGCCTGGTGATTATAATGTAAGTATTGTCTCCCAAAAGCCTGTTATTGCTACAGGCACCTTAGTGGCAGTAGAGCAAGAAGGAGAAGTAACGAGCTATCATTATACGGCAAGGAAAGTGAGAGACTTTGGGCTTTATATAGGAGATAAACTAGAGAAAAAAGAATTTGCTTTACCACAGGATAGGCGACTTGTTATTTATTCCAACAAAGGAGAGAATGTAGACAAACTTGCCCAGCAAGTTGCAGAAGTTTTCAATTATTATAATGATATTTTAGGAACATATCCTTATGAAGAGTTTAAGATTGTAGATAGTAATCTTTATCAAGAGAGCTTATCTTACCCCATGATGATGATTTGCAATTTAAATAAATTTGAAGAAGTTTATGATAACACTTACCTACAGATAGGCAAACAATGGATTCCTTATATTGTGTGCAATAACCCTAAGAGTAAAAACTGGGTGAATAGGGGATTAGAACACTATTTAGCTTATAGAGGGACAATGAGTACTGAGGGTGTTAAAAGTATGGTAAGGTATAATATAATGCAACTTAATCGAGGGAATGAGGCTAAGAAACTCGAAAATACAAGAATAAGAGAAGAAGTATTAGAACCTATGAAAATGTTGGCACAGGTGGAAGAAGCTATAGGAAGGGATGAATGGTACACTATTTTAAGGCAATACTATAAGGATGTAGCTTTTATCACCACCACCAATAGTAAATTAATGCAGCAGATTATTACAGGTTATGGCAGTAAAGTGCAGTTTTTAGAGGGTCAAATAGAGGATGAGAGTATTCAGTAATAAAAGTAAGGAAGGGAATATGAACATGCAGGTAACAATATTAC
>JAEZKI010000084.1 GCA_023415525.1 Bacillota bacterium
TGCCTTTGACCACCTGATAAAGTAGAAATACTACGATTTCTAAGATATTGAAGATTTAAAAGGTCTAAGACATATTCCATACGCTCTGCAATTTCCTCATGGTCAATGCCTAAGTTTTCCATACCAAAGGCAATAGCATCTTCTACACCATAGCCAAACAGTTGATTTTCAGGGGTTTGACTAACCACACTAACAAAAGTATTTTCTGGTATATCAAAGGAGCCTTCTAATACACCACTCATAATAAGTGTGGGGATAACCTTGCTGAAAATTTGAATAAGTGTGGACTTTCCACAACCACTGGGCCCAACAATGGCTGTTACCTTACCAGGTTCAATTTCAAAGCGAACATGATTTAAGACCTTTGGTCCCTCTTTTGAATAACTGTAGCTAATATCATTTACTTTATAACTCACGATTTATACTCCTAACTGGATAGATTTTATTACCGAGAGATAGTTACTGGAAAGATAGGTAAAGGCTCTAGAAAGATAATGTCATCTCTTTTAGCTGCCTCTCCCTCAGCTAAAATAGCAGCTTTCCCCACAATTTTTCCACCCGCTTTTTCAACGAGAGCTTCTAATGCCTTTAAAGATTCACCTGTGCTAATGACATCATCTACAATTAAGATTCTCTTACCACGAATTTTGTCACTTTCTTCTTTGTCAAGACATAGGATTTGTTTCTTTTGTGTAGTAATGGAGTAAACTTCTGTGACGAAAGGATCCGTCATATAAGGCTTAACACTTTTTCGAGCTACAAAGTATCTAGGCATATGTAAGATACGGGCAAGCTCTTGCACAAGAGGGATGCCTTTTGCTTCAGCAGTAATCATGTAGTCAACTTCAGGAATTCTTTCTGCCAATGCAGCAGCAGCTTTAACCACAAGTTCAGCATCACCCAGTAAGACAAAGCTAGCAATTTCAAAATTATCAGCAACTCTTACACGAGGAAGTTGGCGAATACATCCTACGATATTGATTTCATAAAAATTTTTGACCATACCCATGGGAACCATCCTTTCTAAATAAAGACGAAGTAAGTGAATTACTATTAATATGAGCAAAAAAACAGTTTTTTGACAAATAATAATCAATTATACAACACGATTATGCACTAAATTTAAGTTATTGTCACTATTTTTATAAAATATTGTTAAAATAAAATTATATAAAAATAAAATAAATTCAATTAAGTAGGTGAATAATTTTTAAGCATAAAGAGATGGTTATGCATAAGCTGGCGTTACTGGAGCCAATAATAGGATAAAGATATGGAGAATTACTAAAAGATAAAAGGAAGCTTATAATGACAGAATTAAGAATCAGGCCCGGTTATGCATGTATTAATTTATCAATAGAAGAAAACTTTAAAAATTTTAGGTTAGCTACAGTGGAAAAGAAGGAAGTAGAAAAATTAACAAATGTTCTTTGGCACAATATTCGTTTGCTTAGGCAGATTATAGAATATAATGTAGCGCATAACATTTATGTCTATCGGATTTCTTCAGATCTCATTCCCTTTGGGACACATCAGTATATAAAGGCACTTTGTGAAGAAGTTATTTTTCAAAATGAAGAGATGCTAGAGCATTTTGGGCGAATTCGTGCACTCAAAAAGTTTTATAATCTACGCCTCAGTATTCATCCTGGACAATTTAACGTTTTATCCAGTCCTCGTAAAGAGGTAGTGGTGCGTTCCATTGAAGAAATCAACCTTCAGACAAGATGGATAAAGGAGCTAGAGGGGGATAATGTGGTTTTGCATATAGGCGGTGTTTATGGGGATAAGGAAGAAGCCCTAAGACGCTTTCAAGACAACTTAAGGTATATCGATACAGAGCTACTAAGTATAGAAAATGATGATAAAAGCTATAGTGTAGGAGATGTCTGCCCTCTGTGTCAGCGTTTAGGGTTAAAATGGGTCTATGATTATCATCATGATCGGTGTAATCCTTCAGATGGTCAATCCATTCAAAAGTGGATAAGAGGCTATCCACCTAGTAAGTATCACCTCTCTACAGGTACACCAAAGGTTAATTGTCCTTCTCATGCCGATTATATTTCAAAAAAAGATTATGAGGCTTTCATAGCCCTATTAAAAGAAATTCCTTTGGAAGAAGCAGATGTGATTTTCGAGGCTAAAAAGAAAGATTTAGCTATTTCTCATCTTTTAACGCCTTTAGCAGAAGGTTACTGGCAACCCAAGTCTTAATAACACAAAAAACAAAAAACGATAGAAAGACTTAATGAGGGAGTCCTTCTATCGTTTTTGCTTTTTTATAAAGAGGCAGGTTAAAGACTAAGAAAAAACTTTCCAAACTGAGCAACGAGGAAGCAGAGGAAAAAGCCAATGAAGGTGGGATAGATAAAAGCCAATGCTGTCCATTTAAGGCTTTTTGTTTCTTTGTAAATCGTTAAGCAGGTGGTGGCACAAGGAAAATGGAAGAGAGAAAAGAGCATGGTACATAAAGCAGTCAAAGGTGTCCAGTTATTGGCTATAAGAAGTTCCCGTAAGGTGGTTAAATCATTGAGTTCTATTAAATTACCTGTAGCCATGTAACCCATAATAATAATGGGAATGACAATTTCATTAGCAGGAAAACCTAGTAGAAAAGCCATAAGTATAATACCATCTAAGCCCATAAGCTTTGCAAAAGGATCTAGAAACTGAGCGGCTAGCCGAAGGAGACTTACGTCACCATAATAGATATTAGAGAAGAGCCAGATAAGGCAGCCAAAAGGAGCAGCCACCACTACTGCTCGACCTAAAACAAAGAGGGTTCGGTCAA
>JAEZKI010000095.1 GCA_023415525.1 Bacillota bacterium
TTATTGATATGAACCAACTAGTAGATGAGGTAATGAATGAGCTCCGGCTTTTAGAGCCTAAAAGGCCTGTGAACTATACAAGAGAAGAACTACCACAGATAAAAGGGGATCCGTTGATGATAAAGTTGTTGATTCAAAACGGATTAAGTAATGCATTGAAATTTACTAGAGAAAAAGAAATGACTAAGATACATATGGGCTATCGAGAAGAATCAGATAGGGGTATTTTTACGATTCAAGATAATGGAGCAGGCTTTGATATGCAATTTGCAGAAAAATTATTTAGGGTATTTCAGCGATTACATGCAACAGAGGCTTTTGAAGGTTCGGGAGTGGGCCTAGCGACTATTCAAAGAATTATGGAGCGTCATGAAGGTAGGGCTTGGATTGAAGGAAAAGTAAATGAAGGGGCAACCTTAAGTTTAATGTTTCCTCAGCAGTATATATTAAAATAAAAATACAGGGTAAAATTTTACCCTGTATTTTTTATAGGCTAGGAAAGTTAGTATTTTAAAATAAGTAGTACAGCTGAGTTAAAGGTAGTTCTGTAGCAGGCTCAGAAGTAATGATTTGGCCATCGATAGAAACCTCATAAGTTTCAGGATTTATCTCAATACGGGGGGTGGCAGAATTGAAAATCATATCCTTTTTACTCACATGTCGACAGTTGCTAACAGGAAGTACCATTTTTTCTAGACCTAACTCTCCTTTTATATCTTTTGCCATAGCAGCCTTAGAAACAAAAGTAATACATGTACGACTTCTGGCTTTGCCAAGGGCACCAAACATAGGTTTCATAATAACAGGTTGTGGTGTGGGAATGGAAGCATTAGCATCTCCCATTTTAGCAGCAATCATCATGCCACCTTTAATAATAAGTTCAGGTTTAACACCAAAGAATTCGGGTTTCCAGACAACAAGATCAGCAAATTTACCAGCTTCTATAGAGCCTATATAATCAGCTAAGCCATGTGCAATAGCAGGATTGATTGTATACTTTGCGATATATCTTTTAGCTCTAAAATTATCATGTGCTACACCTTGCTCTTCAGGTAAGGGACCTCTTTCAAGCTTATTTTTATGAGCCAGTTGCCAGGTACGCGTGATAACCTCAGCAGGTCGTCCCATTGCCTGTGAGTCTGAATTAATAATAGAAATGGCACCCATGTCATGTAATACATCCTCAGCAGCAATAGTTGGCTTACGAATACGTGATTTACCAAAGGCTACATCCTCAGGAATAGCATGATCCATGTGGTGACAGACCATAAGCATATCTAAATGTTCATCAAAGGTATTAACAGTATAAGGAATAGTAGGTGTGGTAGAAGAAGGTATAACATTAGGAATGCCAGCAACTTTCATAACATCAGGGGCATGGCCTCCACCAGCCCCTTCACTATGGTAGGTGTGGATTGTACGACCATTAAAGGCGTTAATAGTATCTTCTACATTACCCGCTTCATTAATAGTATCTGTATGAATACAAATTTGTATATCATATTCATCAGCAACACTTAAAGCCGTATCAATACAAGCAGGAGTAGTTCCCCAGTCTTCATGGAGCTTAAGGCCACAAGCACCTGCCTCAATTTGCTCAATGAGTGCTGGCTTTTGAGAAGAGTTTGCTTTACCACAAAAACACATATTCATAGGAAGTTCTTCAGCAGCTTCTAACATTTTCTTAATATTCCAAGGACCTGGCGTGCAAGTCGTTGCATAAGACCCATCAGCAGGACCATCTCCTCCACCTAACATAGTCGTAATGCCAGCAAATAAGGAAGTTTCTATTTGTTGAGGGCAAATGTAGTGAACATGGGTATCAATACCACCAGCAGTAAGGATAAGACCTTCCCCAGCTAGCGCTTCCGTTCCAGTTCCTACCACCATTTTTGGGTGGACACCATCCATAATGTCAGGATTACCAGCCTTACCAATGCCTACAATATACCCCTCTTTAATACCTATGTCGGCTTTTACAATGCCCCAGTAATCGATAATCGTAGCATTGGTAATGACAAAATCTAAAGCACCACCTGCATTAGTCGTTCCTGAATTTTGTCCCATACCATCTCTAAGGGTTTTGCTACCCCCAAACTTTAATTCATCACCAAAGGTTGTATAATCTTTTTCAATCTCTACAAATAATTCTGTGTCACCAAGACGAATTTTATCTCCAACAGTTGGACCAAACATTGAAACATAACTTTTTTTATCTATTATATGACTCATAGTGTCTCCTCCTTATAGGTTATTTTAGAAATCCATCAGTACGTGCCTTTTCAAGGGAACGCTTATAATGAAGGGCATTAGCTTGCCCATTTGTTAAATTATTAAGGCCATAGACTATTTGATTACCACCCAGGGCAACAAGCTTAACTTCTTTGGTTTCACCTGCCTCAAAGCGAAGGCTAGTACCAGAGGGAATATCTAAACGGTAGCCGTAAGTTTTAGCACGATCAAAGAGCATATATTTATTAATCTCAAAAAAGTGAAAATGGGAACCAATGGCAATAGGCCGTTGGTCAGAATTAGTAACGGATAGAGTAATCGTTTTTTTACCTTTATTACAAACAATAACATCTTCTTTTAATAGGAATTCACCTGGGATCATCTATAAACACCTCTTTCTCTATTGAATGGGATGATGGACTGTAACAAGCTTTGTGCCATCTTTAAAGGTTGCTTCAATTTGAACATCTGAAATCATTTCAGGAACGCCATTCATAACATCGTCCCTTGTGAGCATTAAAGTGCCTAAATGCATAAGTTCAGCTACATTTTTTCCTTCTCTAGCCAGCTCATAGAGTTCAGAAGTAATATAAGCTATGGCTTCTACATAATTAAGTTTAAGACCTTTTGCTTTGCGTGACTTAGCAAGTTCTCCGGCAGTATGTAACATAAGACGTTCTATTTCTCTTGGTGTTAAATGCATAGGGCATTACCTCCTTATATTGATTAAATTGAAATTTTACTTTGAATAAGGTTAGTATCAGCATGGGCTATATCACCATCTAAAATGATACGTCCCTTATCCATAACATAGTAATAGTCAGCAACCTCCAAAACAAATTCTAGATATTGTTCAACTATGAAAATCGTAAGCTGGGTTTCTTTAGAAAGCTTTTTAATAATGCGACCAATATCTTGGATAATAGAGGGCTGAATGCCTTCAGTAGGCTCATCTAAAATTAAAATTTTAGGATGGGAAACAAGAGCACGTGCAATAGCTAATTGCTGTTGTTGACCACCACTTAAATCGCCACCCTTTCGGCTTAAGAACTCCTTTAAAATAGGGAAGAGTTCATAAATACTTTCATC
>JAEZKI010000123.1 GCA_023415525.1 Bacillota bacterium
GAATAATAAGCCTTCTCTTGTAAAATTATTATCTTTAAACAGTGTAGGCTGATTTATAATAGTAAATGGTCCTTCTGTAAAGGCTGCCTTACGTTCTATTTCTCTATAAGGTGTTTCTGATATAACCCCAAAGTCACCTAATAAATAAATACATTCTATTTCCATATCATAGGTTAGCTTATTCTTTTCTGTTTCATAAACATTTTCGCCAAAGAGGATATCATATACCTTTTGACTCTGTTTAAAGTTGGTTTTTAATTGGATGGCATTCGTACCTTGCTTAATATGTTTTTTAATATCTATCTTTTTGAAAGACTTATCCTTCCACCAACCTATTTCTTTATAGGCTACAACCTGCCCATTTACTGTTAAATCATAAAGGTGTGCACCCTCTATAACAACATAAAATTCTTTATTCTTCTCCAATTCCATATCTACATTAAATTCAAAGCCTAATTCTACTTTACAAGGGCGCCTTTTCTCTAATAAGATCTCCATGAGTTTAATAACAGGTATAGGTCCTATTACCTCTTCATCATCTATCCTATAAGTACATTGATCTAAGGTCAGCGTATTTAAGCTCATGTCTTTAATATTCCATCCCTTAGTCGTTAAAACTATTTGAGCGTCTTCCTCTTCCTTCTCAAATACATGTTCATTGGTATCTTGTAATAAGACGATATAAGACTGCATGGGTTCAAACTTAAGCTTAAAGGTTGTATTCTTTCCTGCCCAGTAAGACATCTCCTCGATCTCACCTGTTTCTGCTATTAACCGTTTAACAGATGCCGTTTTATTATAAACTTCTACAACCGTATCAAAGGTATTTTCTTGACTATGATTTACTAAAAAGAATACTGTTCCTTCTTCTGTATCTCTTCTTTGATAACTAATGCTCTTTACTTCTTCCTTGTCTTCCCTAATACTTAGGGATATCAAGCCCTGTTCCATTAATAGTGGGCGAATTGTTTCTTTAGTAGCTCTCTTTATCTGCTCCTTTAACAAGGTCAAATCATCCTCACAGCCATTAATATAGCTTGGCAGTGCACCCATGGAAACTACCATACCACCGTTTGCAATGAACTGGTTAAGGCGTTTAACTGTGGTCCCATCAATAGCATACATGTGTGGTAAAACAACTGTTTTATAGCTTACTTCTCCTACAATAAACTCATTGTCTTTTACCTTGCCATACTTACTCATTATGGTCTCATCACCATAATGATAGCTTAAATGTAAACCAGAAAGGTCGTTGGAAATCTCTTCAAATCTATCATCAAGTAGGCTTATTCTATCTGTTCGTGTCCCATCATAGCTTACGAACCCACTTCTTATAGGATGAAGTAATAAAATATCCGCTTCTTGACTACCAGAAGAAAGAAGAACTCCTAATCTACCCATGTAATCATTAAAAGCTTTATATTCATTCCACCACGTTTGCTGTGTATAAATAGAAGGGGGATAATCCCTTTTTCTAGCCCCTTTTAAGGAATAGGCTTGTAAATGTTGGCAAAGCATGTTGACTCCATTTACATATTGCCATTCTGCAATCCATTTAAATTCTTCAAAAGAGGTATTCCAACCACAAAGTCCATAAGACTCTGTAAGTACTTGCTTTTTGCCTAGCTGACAAGCTACAGATCCTACTTGCTTACCAATAATGGGGGAATCAATTCGTCTTCTCAACCAATCTATCCCCGGAATATGCTCATACTCGTAAAAAGGCATAACCCCTGCTGAGCTAGTCATTTGACTAAATATACTTTCTTCTAGCATAATATGTCCTGTAAGCTTACAGTTATGTCTTTCACACCAGTCATAAATATTTTTCATATAATTATGTACAAATAACTCATTAGCTAACATCCAAAAATCATATCTTACTTTTTCAAAGTTTCCCAAGTCTCTAAAAAGACTGGGTAAATAATCCAGGATATCATAGCCAAAGCGCATTTTAAAAACTGCAGGGATGGTATCAGACCATGCTAATTGCCCCAATCGATTACAACTAAATCTTGGTTCATCTGTAAAAAAACCTTGCATGACAGTCCCAAAATCATCCTTAAACTTTTCATAATATTGATCATGGGTACATTCTAAAAAAGCATCTAAAGCAGCTTTATTCATGACATCAATATAATAAGGATTGACATGCTTTCTTACAGAAAACAATTTTTCTCCTTTTTCTATAACAGCCTCTTTTGTTATTCTTTCAAAATGACCATGGGTATCCCATTTATATAGAGCAAGCATAACCTGGCATTCTATTTCTTTCATGGAATCATGCTCTTCCAATGTCATGAACTTTGCATGAAATTCTGGCGAAAGAGAAGTGACTAGGCCTCCTGCAAAACCACTTGGCCAACCTTCTTCATCATAAATCCAAGCATCCATTCCCACTTCTTTACCTTTTTTAATACCTGCCTCTATACATTCAAACCACTCATCACCTAAATAAGCAGTCTTAATTCCACTTCTAGCATGCATAAAGTAGCCACCTAATCCTGCCTTGTTCATGCTTTCTATCTGCTCTTCCAATTCCTTTATCTCTAATTGGTCATTCCAAGACCAAAAAGGTATCGGCCTATATTTATTAGAAGGATTTCTAAATGCATTTAACATTTTATACCTCACTTATTCTTTAATATCTAGGCTTTTTCCAAGTGCCATAACCCACTTTCCCTAACGAACCTATCTGTCAGACTATTGATTCTTCATATTTAAACCAATCAAAATCTGCGTAAATGCCATCACCTTGTAAGTCTTGGCA
>JAEZKI010000202.1 GCA_023415525.1 Bacillota bacterium
TCTGTATTATCTACTTTACAAAGTAACCTTTGCTCCCTTGTTTCCTTATTGTATTCACAAATATAATAGTCTTCTTCTCCTTCAGGAAAGATGATCTCGTAGCTTAGTGTCCCATCCTTAGCAAAGCTATAGTCCTCACTATTATAGTCATACTGCGTAATGCACTCTTTCCTTTCACCCGTTATGCAATCGATACGTTCGCACCCTCTATAGCCTCTATTAAAACAAGATTCTACTATAAAAGTACCTCTCTCTGGTTCAAAACGAATGCTAACTGGAGAGTTCAGTATACTTTGTGTTTCGTTAAGCAAGATGGCTTTCTTATGAAGTAAATCATAACTATACAAAGTATCTAAATGCTCCTCCTGTAGGGCATCATATCGCCTTATAACAAAATAAACGTTTTCCTCATACACCCCTAACTGCTCTACTGTATTTTCATATTATCCCCTACAGCTTTTCTTATTTATATTTTTCTCCCTCTTATAGTTTAATATTAACATATTTTTTAATATTAAAAATAATCAAAATATAATTTCAAGAACTTTTATTCTAAAAGAATCTTAAAATCACCATAAATATTTCTAGACAAACAAAAAGAGCTATCTATGAACTGGTAATAAAAAGCTCATAGATAGCTCCCACTTAAAAGTTTTATATTATTTGATACAACTTATCCCCTCTGTCTTAACATATCTAAAACTGACTGTGCTAACATCCCAACCATCTTCTGTGCATCAGTACTCCTTAATTTATTTCCGTAGCATCTCTCAAATACTACAATTTTAACTACCCCTTCTATATAAGCTCTAATATATAAGTAGATATCTTCTACTGGTAAATTAGGCTTAAACTCTCCTGTAGCTACTCCTTCTGCAATTTTTTGATGCAAAGAATTTATAAGAAATTGGCCACCTTCATACTCATTTAACCTGCTAAGTATCTTTACAGCCTTTTCTGGTTGATTTGCTTCTAGGACGGTTAATTCAAATTGAATTTTTCCTATAGTCATTGCATTTTCATCAATATGTTTCCCTAAGAATTCAAACAATGCTTTAATTATATTCTCATATTTATCATTACTAGAGATAATTTTCTCTATGCCCTCTTTGTAATCATATTTGATAGTCTCTCTATTAATGAGTTCAACGATTACATCATCTATATCATTATAATATCTGTAAATTCCCCCTTTACTTAAGCCTGCTTCCTTTATTACCTCAAGCATATTCATCTCATACAATGGCTTTCGCTGAAATATAGTAAATGCTGCATCTATTATTTCTATTTTCTTTTTAGTGATATATTCTTCACTTACCTTTGGCATATTTATTCCACCTTTTTAGTTCCCTAGTCTCCATAATATAATTTTACATTTTTTACTGTCAGAAATAAACTAAAAATTTATTACAGCCATTCTCTACTTTATAACTACTCTATGCAGACTTCATCTGTCTATATTTACCTCTATCACATACAAATGCTATTCCTAAAGCTAAAACTACCTCTACAACCATGGTTATAATGGTGCTCCTATTTTGTTCTAGCATAAATACAATATTGAAGCTATTGGTTAGGGCATGGAATAAAATGCATAAGAATATATTGTTAGTCACTTTTCTAATCAAGGCAAGTGAAAATGTCATTCCTACTATAGATAGGCTAAACATAACAAAACTTATGGTTGCTTGATAAGTTCCTGCAATAAGCCACAAAGGAAAATGCCATATAGACCATATTATTGCAACTATTATAGTTGCTTTACAAAAAGACATGCTCTTTTCAAGTTGAGGTTGCAGTATGCCCCTCCAGCCAATCTCTTCAAGCCCACCACCTATAAGGAGCATTGGTAATAAAAAAAATCCAAAATAAATCGGTATCTGTCTATTAGTAGAAGCTAATACTATGGGTATTATGAAATGTGCTAAAAATAATATGATAACTAAACCATAACTCTTTAGCGAAGCTTTAAGATTAAAGTTACATCTCAAAAAAGATTTAACTCCATCAATTTCTCCCGTCTGCTTTAACAAAACATAGGAAACTATAGGTGCCCCGTTCCCTCCAATAATAAATAAAATCATTGAAAGTAAAGTACCATATTGTAAAAATCCAAATTGATTAGCAATGATTATAATTCCCCAACTTATCCAAGAAATACAAAATGTCAATAACAAAAACCCCTTAATTTTTAATTTATACCCATTATCCATTTTAAATTCCCCCTATAAAATATTTTGTTTAAGAAATATTTGCTTTAAAAATGAGATATGTCTCATTTTTATATTTATAGAGTATCTCAATTATTTCTTACTGTCAATAATAAAATGAGAATAGTCTCATTTTTATTTTACCTAACCAAAAAGAGTTCTATCTATCAGCTGATATAAATCAACTAGTAGGTAGAACTCTTTATTAGATTTTATCTCTATCCAGTTAAGGAACTTCTTAAAACAATAACCTAGCAGAGAAGCAGGGTTGTTCTGGAGGCTTCCTTCGTAGGGGAGCGTTTTCCAGCGTACCGGAGATAAGAAGTCCGGAAGAACTACCCTACTTCTCTGCGACCCCTTCGCAAAACCCCCACCCCCAAACTAGCCATTGCACTACCTATTTTCATACGCTAAAAAAGCCCCCAGGGCCTAAACCCTAGGAGCTTCTCTCATAAACTCTCAAAACAAAATAGTAACCATTCCAGTCATGTTCCTTAGAAAGGAGGTGATCCAGCCGCACCTTCCGATACGGCTACCTTGTTACGACTTCACCCCAGTCATTGGTTTTGCCTTAGACGGCTCCCTCCTTACGGTTGGGTCACCGG
>JAEZKI010000239.1 GCA_023415525.1 Bacillota bacterium
TGCTAGATATGGTGGCAGCTATTTTATCAGGTGGAAATGCTGTAGCAGATATTGGGAAGAATGTAGGAGAAGAAGTAGGATTATCCCAAGTTTTGATGGCTATTGATCCAGCAAAGTTAAGCAGTACAAAAGAAATAGATGCTATAGTTGATAAAATTGTGGAGGATATAAAAGGGTCTGAGCCAATAAAAGAGAATAGCGCTATTTCTTATCCTGGAGAATCTTCATTAAGAACAAGAAAAGATAATTTAGAAAAAGGGATTCCAGTAATAGAAGAAATTTGGAATTTAATTCAAAAAATGTAGGGAGAGGAGGAAACACATGATATTTTCATCTATTTACTCAAAAGAGGATTGCTCAAAGTATCCTGGAGCAATTCAGAAAGCAATACAGTATCTTAAGGATAATGATTTTAATAAGATGGAAACAGGTATTTATGAAATAGATGGTAAAAAGATGTATGCACAGGTTTTTGATGCAACACCAAAACTATTAGATGAAATTAGGCCAGAAGTACATGAAAAATATATTGATGTTCAATACGTAGCGTCAGGGAAAGAAGGTGTTGGATTTTGTATTGATACAGGAGCATTTGAAGTTGATGAAAGAATTGAAGAAAGAGACTTAATATTTTATAAGGCCATAAAAGATGAGGGATATATTACAGCAACTGAAGGGTGCTACAGTATATTTTTTCCCCAGGATGTACATAGGCCATCAATACTGATAGAAGACTATACATTGGTACGTAAAGTAGTAGTAAAGGTAAGTTTAGAACTATTATAAAATATAATAATTAAAAATAGGGGGTTTTATTTATGAGAAAGAAAATCGCATTATTAATGGCAGGAATGTTAACACTTGCATCTTTAGCAGGTTGTGGCGGAGCGGGAAGTTCAACAGGAAGTACAGTAGAAGCACCTAAAGTAGAGGCACCTAAAGTAGAAGCACCTAAAGCAGAAGCACCTAAAGCAGAAGCACCTAAAGAAACAGAAGCAAAAGTAAATTTAATAGTAGCCCACAATCAGACTTCATTAGAAAATCCCTATGCGTTTGGTATAGCAAAGTTTAAAGAAGTAGCGGAAGAACTTTCAGGTGGAGAAATATCTGTAACACTTCATAATGGTACACTTGGTGAGAATGAGTCAGAATTAATAGAGAAATTAACGATGGGTGCAGCATCTATGGTAGTAGCTTCTCCAGGATTTATGACAGCAATAGGTGTCCCAGAAGTAGATATGTTTTCGTTACTCTATTTATTTGATAGCTTCGAACATTGGGAAAAGGCAGTAGATGGCGAGTTTGGTGATGCAATGAAAGGTGTAATAACTGAAAAAACATCAAACCAGTTTAAAGTTATGAGCTATTGGTCTTCAGGTGTACGTGATTTTTATGGTAAAAAAGCAATTAAGACACCAGCAGATGCAAAAGGATTAACAATTCGTACACAGTCTTCAAGTGTACAACAAGAGTTCTGGTCAAAGGTTGGTGCTGTACCAACATCTGTAGCTTGGGGTGAATTATATCAAGCATTACAACAAAACGTAGTAGATTCAGCAGAAAACGACTATACAAGCTTTATGCTAAAAGAACATCATAAAACAGATAATGGTAAATATGTAAGTGAGACACACCATGACTATACAACCAGACTATTATTAATGGATGGTAATTTTTATGATAGCCTAACAGAAGACCAAAAGGGATGGATTGATGCAGCTTGCGTAGCTGCTACAGAAGAGGAAAGAGGCATTGTTTATAATATGGCGGAAACATCTAAAGCAAAAGTTATAGCAGATGGTGCGGTCGTTACAGAAAATGCAGATATGGATATAGAAGCATTTAAAGCATTAGCAACTCCAATTCAGGAAAAGTTTGTTACAGATAATAAAATGGAGCAGTACTTAGAACTTATTCGTGCAGCCAAATAATTTTTTAGTAGAATAATGAAGGAGAGTTACTATGAAAAAATTTGTAGATCAATTGCAAAAGTTGCAATTGATAGTTGGAACAGTTTTTCTAACTATCTTCCTTATAATTGTGGTATTTCAGGTGTTTTCAAGGCGAGCAGGCATTACTGCTCCTTGGACAGAAGAGATAGCGATGTATTCCTTTATATGGGCAGTATTTATGGGAGCAGGAGCTATGGTTTATGAGAAGAGACACTTTGCATTTACTTCAATTAGCGATGCTCTCAAAAGCGAAAAGATGAAAAGAATATTATCTATTGTTATATCTGCCATAATGCTAGCATTTGCTGTATTAATGGTCAAATATGGTTACCAAATAACAAAACAGTTCTGGAATTATAAGTGGGTTAATATTACAGCCTTAAAGAGAGGGCCAACGTGGCTATGTCTACCTCTTTGCGGTCTAACAAGCTGTATTTATCTTGTATATCTCATCATAGATGACATAAAGCATATTATGAAAGGAGACTTTAAATAATGGCAGCAATTTTAGTTATTTTATTTATTGTATTTGTTGCAATTGGTGTACCTATATCATTTGCGTTAGGAATAGTCTCCTTTGTGGGCATTGCAGGTTTGTCAGATATACCCAATACAGTTGTATTTACCAAGATGTTTAATGGCATGAATAGTTTTACCTTATTAGCAGTACCATTATTTATACTTGCGGCTAATCTTATGAATGAGGGATCAATCACACAAAAACTTATAAATTGCTGTAACGCCTTAGTTGGACATTTGCGTGGTGGGCTTGCTTATTCTAATGTATTAGTATCTATGATTTTTGCAGGTATTTCTGGCTCTTCACAGGCTGATACAGCAGGTGTTGGAAAGGTATTTATACCTGCCATGGAGGAACAAGGCTATGACAAGGGAACAGCAGTAGGTGTTACTGCAGCCTCCTCAACATTAGGGTCTATTATTCCACCAAGTATCACAATGGTAGTCTATGCAGGGATTGCTAATGTAGCTACAGGAGCACTATTTATGACAGGCCTCGTGCCAGGTATTCTACTTGGGCTTGCAATGATGCTAGTGGTTAAATACTATTCCAAAAGAAAAAATTTCCCAACAAGTGAAAGAGTACCTTTTAAAGAGGTAATCAAATTAACTTTTGAGTCATTACCAGCTTTATTTACCCCTATTATTTTAATTGGTGGGATTGTTCTGGGAATATTTACACCTACAGAATCAGCAGCTATTGCATGTATATATGCATTAATAATTGGGATATTTTTCTATAAAACTATTAAAGTCAAAGCCTTACCAAGAATTTTGATGGAAACACTAAAACTATCCTCTCTTTCATTATTTGCACTGGCGACTGCTAATGCTCTTGGTGAGTTATTAAGCTATTATCAGTTAAATATATATGTACAGCAATTTTTTACTTCAATACCAGGAGGGGCATTTGTTTTCTTATTAGTTATAGTTGCATTCTTTATGTTTATTGGAACCTTTATGGATGCTGTACCAGCAATGATTTTATTTGTACCTATTATTTTGCCATCGGCAACGGCACTTGGCATCAGTCCGATTATACTTGGACTAATTATTGTAATAACACTAGCATTGGGATTGGTAACACCACCTTATGGATTATGCTTATTAATAGCATCATCTATCAGTGGGATTACTATAGAAGAATCCTTCAAAGGGACTTTGCCCTATTTCTTATCATCGGTTGTAGTACTATTTCTAATGCTTTTAGCACCAAATGTGTGGTTACAGATTCCAAAGTTCTTATTTCCAGCATTATTTTAGATAAATACATAAAAAGGAAGTTAAAGTATGAAGATTGTTGTGATTGGTTCAGGAGCAATGGGATCACTATATGGAGGTTATCTTTCACAAAATAATGAGGTCTATTTAATCGATAATGATCCTGAAAAAGTAGAGGCCATTAATAAGAATGGAATAAAAATAAAAGAAAAGGATGGGGATAAATTATTTTATCCCCAAGCTTTAATAGATTCTTCAACTATAGGAACAGCGGATTTAATTATCTTATTTGTAAAAGCCTTGTTTTCCAAAAGTGCTTTACAAAGTAACAAATCCCTAATTGGAAGAAATACCTATGTTTTGACGTTGCAAAATGGTTCCGGTCATGAAGAGATATTAAAAGAGTTTGTTTCAGAAGAACATATTATTATAGGGACGACCCAACATAATGCTTCCATTATAGAAAAGGGTTATATAAATCATGGTGGTAGTGGAAAAACCAATATAGGTATGATTACAAAAGAAACGGATCAATTGATACCTATAAAAGAAATTTTTGAGACTTGTGGCTTTACTACAGATATCAGTAGTAACATCCAAAAGATTATATGGGATAAACTATTTACAAATGTTTCAGCAAGTGTATTAACTGGCATACTTCAAGTGAAGTTAGGTTATCTTATTGATAATGAGCACGGATTATTTTTGGTAAAACAATTGGTAAGAGAAGCCGTACAAGTTGCTAATGGAGATGGCATGGGGTTTGATGAGCATGAAGTACTAGAAAAAGTAAAAGAGGTACTTATAAATGCCCATGAAGGCTATACATCTATATATGCAGATATTAGAGATAAAAGAAAAACAGAAGTAGATACAATAAGTGGCTTTGTAGTACGTGCATCGAAGAGAAATGGTGTGCCTGCTCCAACCCATGAATTTATTGTAGAATTAGTTCATGCACTAGAGGGAAAAAAATAGGAGGTTGATTTCATGTGTACATATCATTTAGGCAAACTAAAAGTTGTAGATTTAACCAAAGTATTAGATCCAGAAACAGAATCAAGAAGATGTCATTTATGGCGTTTTAATACAGGGGGGCCTATTCCAGACTTCCATACTATTATGGATTTAACAAGTCACTTAGGTACCCATGTGGAATGCCCATATCACCACAATGATGATTGGACAGATGTTCAAGGGCTGCCTCTTACAAGCTTTATGGGACGTGGTATTTATGTAAACATTGAACATTTAGCCCCAAATAGTCATATCATGCCAGAGGATTTAGAAAAAGCTTGTGGGGATAGAATTAAAGAAGGAGATGTAGTTATACTCGATTCTCCATATCGTATACCACCATTTACACCACTAACTAATACACCTGATGATAAACGTCTTGTTATTTGTCGTGAAGCAGCAGAGTGGTTTAAAGAGAAAAAGGTAAAATGTGTTGGATTTGGAGATGGTGTATCTATCGAAAATAATTATGAAGATGTATGTGCTTTCCATGATGTATTAATGGAAGTGGATATTA
>JAEZKI010000260.1 GCA_023415525.1 Bacillota bacterium
ATGTATAAAAATACAATAATATTAATAAATATAAAAATAACTATTGAATAAATGAAAAAATGGATTATAATTATAAACAAATAAGAAAATTTGTTCGTTTAATATAGAAACATGAAACGAAAAGATGGAGGGATTGGGATGAAGCTTATACAGGGTAGTGTAACAGCAGCCAAAGGGTTTAAAGCAGGTGGAGATTTTATTGGAATTAAAGCCAAGAAAAAAGATTTAGCTATAATTTATAGTGAGAAGCCTTGTGTGATGGCAGGTGCTTTTACTCAAAATATAGTAAAGGCTTCTTCTGTTGTATGGAACAAGACGATTTTAGAAAAAGGGGAAAAGGTTCATGGGATTGTAGCCAATAGTGGGAATGCTAATGCAGCAACAGGGGAGCAAGGCCATAAAGATACAGAACAAATGGCTGCTTTAACGGCAGAAGCTTTTAGCATTCAAAAGGAAGAAGTCCTTGTTTGCTCCACTGGTGTAATCGGAGTCAATTTACCTATGGACGTTATTGCCAAAGGCATTCCACAAGTTGCTAAACAGATAAGTGGGACAGAGGAAGGGGCTAAAAATGCTTCGGATGCCATATTAACCACAGACACTTTTAGTAAAACCATTGCTATTGAAGAAGAAGTAGAAGGAGCAAGCTTTACCATAGGTGGTATCGGAAAAGGTTCAGGTATGATTCACCCCAATATGGCTACAATGTTAGGCTTTATTACAACGGATATAAATATTACTCAAGAAATGCTTCAAAAAGCATTAAAGAAAGCCATTGATACCACTTTTAATATGATTACTGTAGATGGAGATACCAGTACCAATGATACGGTACTTGTTCTAGCTAATGGAGAAGCAGGTAATAAGCTGATTGACACAGAAGGAAAAGACTTTGATAAGTTTTTTGAGACGCTGTATGAAGTATGTAAATATATTGCTGTTTCTATCGTTAGAGATGGGGAGGGTGCAACTAAACTATTAGAGGTAAATATCAAAGGTGTAGCTGATTTTACTTCAGGTAAAACTTTAGCTAAAAGTGTACTCACCTCTAACCTGGTAAAGACTGCTTTCTTTGGTGCAGATGCCAACTGGGGACGAATTTTTGCTGCTATGGGTTATGCAGGTGTTCCTTTTAACCCAGATAGGGTGGATATAACAATTGAAAGTATAGGAGGCATTGTCAACTTATTAAAGCAAGGGTTACCTGTTAAGTTTAGTGAAGAAAAGGCAAAAAAAGTCTTACTAGAAAGTGAAATTAAAGTCCTTATTCAGATGGACGAGGGAGTGGCAGAAGTAACCGCTTGGGGTTGTGACTTAAGTTATGACTATGTAAAAATTAATGGAGATTATAGAAGTTAGGGGGAAAAGAAACGATGAATGAAGGATTAGAAAAGGCTCAGGTACTCATTGAAGCCTTACCTTATATACGTGCATTTAATGGGAATCGTGTAGTGATTAAATATGGTGGGAGTGCTATGCTAGATCCAGAAATCAATAAGACCATTGTACAGGATATGGTACTTCTTAAATTAGTAGGCCTAAAGCCCATTATTGTTCATGGGGGTGGACCAGAAATTAATAGTATGCTCAAACGATTAGATATTCAGTCAGAATTTATTAATGGTTTACGTGTTACCACTAAGGAAACCATGGAAGTTGTGGAAATGGTGCTAGCAGGGAAAGTGAACAAGCAAATTGTTGAAATGATTTCAGGTCAAGGTGGCTGTGCCGTAGGTTTAACGGGTAAAGATGGCAAAATCCTAAGAGCTAAAAAGCTCTGTAAAGAGGGAGCAGATTTAGGCTTTGTAGGTGAGATTGACAAGGTGAATACAGAACTTATTGAGACACTTATTGATAGCGATTTTATTCCCGTTATTTCACCTATTGGTTCAGATGAAGAAGGCAATACCTATAATATTAATGCAGATTATGCAGCAGTAGCTATTGCAGGAGCTCTTAAAGCACAAAAATTAGTATTTTTAACCGATGTAGAAGGTGTTTTAAAAGACAAAGATAACCCAGAAAGCCTTATTTCCTTTTTGAATAATGAAGAAGTGGAGAAATATATTAAGGAAGGGATTATTGCAGGTGGTATGATTCCAAAGGTAGAGTGCTGTATGGAAGCTATTGACAAGGGTGTATCTATGGTGCATATCTTAGATGGTAGAAAGAAGCATGCTCTTATTCTTGAGATCTATACACCTAATGGCATTGGAACCATGCTCTATAAAAAGGAGGATAAATAATGAGCACCACAATTGAGGAAGGCCAAAAGTATGTGATGAATACCTATAGCCGTTTTCCTTTAGCCATTGTAAAAGGAGAAGGGGTTTACGTTTATGATGAAAATAATAAAAAGTATTTGGATATGTGTGCGGGTATCGCTGTTAATGCATTAGGATATGGCCATAAGGGGCTATGTGAAGCCCTTAAAGAGCAAGTAGATACATTAATGCATATTTCTAATCTTTACTATACACCTCAGCAGGTTAATGCAGCAAAACTCTTAGTGGAAAACTCACTTTTTACCAAAGCCTTCTTTTGTAATAGTGGAGCAGAAGCCAATGAAGCAGCTCTGAAATTAGCTAAGAAGTTTGGAAAAACCAAGAGTCCTAGTTGTACAAAGGTTGTGACTATGGTTCATTCTTTTCATGGGAGAACCTATGGGGCTTTAGGGGCAACGGGTCAAGAAAAATACCAAAAAAGCTTTACACCTATGTTACCTGGTTATAGTTATGCCCAATATAATGATATAGAAAGTTTAAAAGCTCTAGTAGATGAAGACACTTGTGCTGTTTTATTGGAGGTCATTCAAGGTGAGGGAGGGATTATCCCAGGACAAAAAGAGTATCTTCAAAAGGTAGAAGCCCTTTGTAAAGAAAAAAATGTCTTAATGATGATTGATGAAGTGCAAACAGGCATTGGGCGAACAGGTAAATTATTTGCCTTTGAGAATTTTGACATTCATCCAGATGTGGTGACTTTAGCAAAAGGCTTGGGAGGTGGTGTGCCTATTGGAGCTATGCTTTGTAATGAAAAGGCAGATGTATTTGAACCTGCAGATCATGCCTCCACCTTTGGTGGCAACCCTCTTGTAACGACAGCAGCAGGAGTTGTCTTAAAAGAACTTACTGAAACCAATCTTTTAGAACAGGTTAAAGAAGTAGGGGCTTATTTAGAAAGTCATCTAAAGACTCTTCAAAAGGAGTTTAGTTGCATTAAAGAAGTAAGAGGAATAGGTTTAATGCAAGGAATAGAATTGACCATGCCTGCTAAAGAAGTAGTGGCAAGTTGTATAGAAAAAGGGATGTTGGTTGTAGGAGCTGGGCCTCAAGTGGTGCGTTTTGTACCACCTCTGATTATTACTCAAGAGCAAATTGATGAGGCGATCCAGATTTTAAA